>CAZXJG010000203.1:0-471 GCA_964640985.1 uncultured Melioribacteraceae bacterium
CATCAATAATCATATCAACCAATGCTTGATAAATAATCGGGACACTGAAAAAGATCGTAGGTTTTACAAGTTTCCAATTTTCTAATATTTCAACAGGGTTTAATCCGAGACTTGATTCAAGTGACAAAGTTGCGCCGTTATATAAAGCATTAAAAATTTCAAATATCCCTCCAAAGCTGTGATGCCACCGTAAGAAACTTAGAAATCTGTCGTTTTCATTTAAATTCCATAAAATCGATAAAGCCGCTTGTTGAGATAAAATATTCTTATGCGTTAACTGAACACATTTTTGATTACCCATAGTGCCTGAAGTATACATATTTAGGCATATATCGCCGGGTGCAGCTTCGAAATCCAAGGTGAAATTCTCATCGCTGCATTTAGATAAAAGATTCTTAAACTCACTGACATTTTTATGATTACTAAGAATGTCGGAATTAATTAAATCAAAAGAATCAAAAGTGAATATTT
>CAZXJG010000203.1:481-5490 GCA_964640985.1 uncultured Melioribacteraceae bacterium
GCAAGATATTTGGCATCGGTATGAAGAATAAGCTGCTCTGCTGTTTCTTTATTGTAGTTAAAAAAGATTGGAACAGCAACACCGCCCGATGCCATTACAGCAAGTTCAAATTCAAGCATTTCAAGTCTGTTTTCTGAAAAGATAACAAACTTGTCTCCTCTATTATAATCGAACTGTTTTAAATTATATGAAATGTTTATAATGTTGTTATAGAATTGAGTCCAAGATATTCCGACATATTTACCATCGTGTTTATCTTGAAACGCAGCTTTGTCGGCAAATTTTTTTGCACTTCGTTTAAACATTAAAGCAATATTGGGAATAACTTCACCCAATTGCTTCTTACACTCAAGCACTTGCTCGCTTTTCTTATTAGAAGAAAAAATTTTATTTTTCATAATTTTAACTTTATAGTATTGACAACATTTTTTTTGCAAGAGAATTAGCGGAATTATCATCTTGCCATATTAACACGTATTCTCATCCTCTCATATTCTCTTTAGCTTCGCTACACTTCGCCTAACACGTTAATCTCTTTATTTAATCTTTGCTCGATGCTTCTCCTTAAATTGTTCCCATTCTTCAAGCGTCATCTTTTCCCTTTTCATTAGGCGGTATTCAATTAAAGGAGTTTCACTGTCTATAGCATTATTATTTTTATATTTAACCATATATCTATAATTATTTTCGGCACTAAGCCAAATAAATGCTTTTTTAGGACTATGAAATAACTTCATAAAAAAACTTAATTGAGGAACGAGCTCAAATTTATAGCACAATATTTTTCCAAATGGAACTTTTACTTCCTCTTTTCCTTCGTATTTTATCTCGAATTTAGTATTATAACCTCTTGTATTACTATTAACAGTAATCATTTTTTTATTAACCGGATAAAAACGTAAGGCAAACCATAGCGGCATTAAATCTGTGTACCGATAAAAATAAGTTGGAATACTTTCAAGTTTGAAGATATTATGAAAGTGCTGTAATTCATTATTTTCTTTTCCAAACGTGTCATCCTTAAATATTTTTTTGAGGAAATCAATACTTTGCGTAGATTCAAATGATTCTCCATTTGTTAGATCTTTTTTATTTTGTAAAGTCTTAAAATGCATCTTCTCTAACATCATATAGTTCCAGTTAAGTGTATACTTATGGATGTCCGGCAGAGCCAGAGTATCTTCTGTATCAATATCCATAGTTTCTAAATCATTTAATGTTTTAATATAAAGGTATTCCTTAGTGCTCGGTTCAAAACCCTTTTCATTTGTTGAATATTCATAAACATACATTGTACCTACATCAATTCTGTTTTTATCGAATTTTTCAAATGGTGTTTTTTGAGCAAATAAGCCGCTTGTTGTAAATAAAGCTATTACGATTATAACAATTAATTTTTTCATAAATTTTATACTCTACTGTTTTTTTAAGTATGATATATCTCTGTGTTTCTCCGTGAATTCTCCGTGAATCTCTGTGTAACGTTTTTTCTTACACGGAGAATCACGGAGCTAACACTGAGAACCACGGAGTTTATTCTTAAACCAACTTGCCAACCTATATTTATCCTCCTTAGGAAATTTACAGTGTATTTAGATCTACTCAATAAACCGGAACCAAAATAAATAATTGCAAGGTTTAGATTAGGATATAAATCAAAATTAATATTCTGCCAAGAATAACACGAATATTACCTATAGAATATCAATTATTCATGCAGCTCGGTAGTAACCGAATCTGGTTTTTGACTGACCGAAATAGGCAACTGACTGCCGGATTATTAAATTAAAGAACATCAATCATTAACAACTGCCATATTATTTATGCAGTTTTAAATATCTATACCCGCCCCAAAGAGCAGCCCCTAATGCACCCGCGTAAATAGAGTTTGGGTGTGTGTGAATTTCAAAATTATATTTATTTTCTTTTGAAAGTTCTTCTATTGCTTGAACCATCCCGATGTTCATTGCCATTCCGCCGGTAAGTATTATAGGAGATTCGGCTTTTAATGAAGACAATAATCTTACAACTCTATTGGCTACCGATAAATGAATTCCCTTAATTATATCCGGAGTAGTAATACCTCTTGAGACCATATTAATTACATCCGTCTCAGCCAGCACTGCACAAATACCGGAAGGTGTTTCCGGATTTAAAGCTTTCACTGAAATATCTCCAACTTCATCAATAGCCAATCCTAAATAACGGGATATGTTTTCAATAAATTGTCCCGAACCCGAAGCACATTGCCCTGTCATTTTATAATTAAGGACTTTCCCTTGATTATTAATTTTAATTGCCCGTACAAATAATGCACCGAGATCAACTACGGTTTTTGCTGTAGGTAAAAGAAAAATTCCGCCTTTTGCGTGCGTTGTCATACTGTAAAAATGCCCTGTTTTTCTTTCAACCATTTCACCTTCACCGGTAGAAGCTAAATATGAAATATCTTCAAATTTAATTTTATTAAAATCCAATATGGAATTAATAAGTTCATTCGAGATACTAACGGGATTTCTTTTCCTTATTTTTTCTATTCTTTTGTCCAATATTTTGGAATTGTTGCCAAAATCCATGAGGATAGTTTTTATATAACCTCCGCCAACGTCAATACCCAGAATTAATAATTTCTTGTTCATTTTATTATTTGATTTTAATTTAACGGAATGTTTGCCTTTATATTTCTTCTGGCAAACATTGCACCGCCGAGAGCACCCATAAATATGGAATCAGGGTTAACATTAATTGTTAAATCATTACCATAACTATTTCGTACCATCTCGATTATGTATTTTAAGACAGCTTTATTTCTAGCAACACCGCCGGTAAATGTAAACTCATTTCTAACCCCGCCGGACCTTGCAATTAAAGACATTGCCCTAATAACAATAGCCCTATGCAGACCGGCAAGTATATCTTCGCGCTGTTCACCGACATTAAGCAGTTCTCTTATTTCTGCTCCCGCAAAGACTGTACAAGTAGAACAAATATTCACTTCTTTTTCTGCATTTAACGCTAAAGGTCCCATTTCATTTATTGAAAGGTTAAATTCATCGGCTACATATCCCAAATAACGACCGCATCCTGCAGCACATCTATCGTTCATATAAAAACTTGTAACTAAACCGTTACTATCCACTTGTATTGCTTTAGTATCTTGCCCGCCAATGTCTAAAACAGTTCTTGTATTAGGGAATATTGCGTGAGCACCAAAAGCATGACATAATATTTCGGATTTTATGCAGTCCTCGGCAAACGGAAGCAAAGCTCTGCCGTAACCTGTACCCACCATATTTGCTATATGAATTTTCATTTTTGCAATTTGTTCAATATGTTCTTTTAAAGATTCGGAAATTGAATTATAATTTCCTTTTAATAGATTAAGCTCTGCATCAAAATTAACACTTTTATTTTCATCTTTACTGTTTTTCATATTTTCATATCTTCCATTAAGAATTTTAATAGACTCGTGGACCAGTTCTTGGAAATCGTATTCTACCATTTCGTTTTCTACAGGAGTGATACTTTTATCAAATACCCGCATTAACGGTTCAAAAAATTCTTTTTTGTATGATTCAACCTGTTCGTTATATTTTTCACTGATGACATCCCTGAAAAATTGATTTTTATTACCAAGATCATTGTTTAAAAACTCATCTTTTATTTTTGGTTCTATTGTTTTTATTATATCATCAATATAAGCTGATATTTTGTTGTCGTTTCCTTTTTGAGAAATTGAAGAAGCTGTTTTTATAAGTTGAGTATGCAGTGAATTTAACCGTTTTTGAAATTGAAGATATTTAAAGACAGCTTTCACATTTTCAATATATTTTTTGTTTTGAGGATTTGTTTTTATTTCATCATGCAATTTATTTTCAAGTATATTAAATCTAGCGTCAAATGTTGCTTCTAAGCGGGCAATATCCGCAGCTACTTTATAATTTGCCCTGGTATTTGTAATTCCCCGGCCGACAATCTCATCTTTATCGTTTATTATTACCGCTTTCGAAGTTGTTGACCCTAAGTCAACTCCGAGATAGTATTTGTTCATTTCTTTATATTTCCAATTATGTTATTATCAATAATAAAGTTCAACCCTTTTATTCTCGGTATGGTTGTATGACTGTATGGTTGATAGTAATGAATCCGTCTCACAAAGTGCTGTGCACATCTGCTGAGCTGAAACTTAATGATAATCTTTATTCCATTCACCATTATTTAGTTTTTTAATAAAAGACTTAATTAAATTAATTAATTTATTTTCTAATGAATAATGGAGCTGATCATATTCATCAAACCATTCTTTGTTAATATCCTCTGAATTTAATAGGGCAAAAATTTGGCTAAAATTTTCTCCCAAGGAAGATAACGCGATGGTATTAAATTGAATATTCTCTTTCAGGTGCCTCCTACAATGTCCTTCAGCGATATTGGAATGAACAGAGAAAATTGAATCTTCAATTTGTGCTTTTACTTTGTATAAAATAGATTTTATAGAAGTTAATTTCTTTTTGACAAAAACAAAAAGTTCAATAGCTTCTTGCCATACAACAAGTTTTCTATATCCCCGATTAATATTTCTATTCCTATTTAATAACTCTTTATCAATCATTTTTCATACATCCATACAATCTTAGCGCGACAAGCCGCAAATTAAAAAATAAGCACCTGGTCAGTCCTGTTAATTTTTTTATCTAATATTATCCTTATCAAATTTCTAATTAACCTAATTGATCTAATTAACCTAATCAAATCCCAATTTTTAGTGTAGCTAAAAACGAAGCTCTAAGCTCAAACCCAATTTATAATCAATTAGTTACTTATTGTTTACCCACGCTATTAATTTTTACTTTACTTTTTTATAGATAGAATTAAAAATTAAATTTAGTTCTTTAGCTTCTTGCCATAATGATTTGCCATCCTCTTTTAATTTTGGGACAGCTACAACAATCATTCTAATAAAATGCTTTGATTCGCGTGATTCTTTTTTAACTATTCCTATTTTATGT
>CAZXJG010000204.1:0-3172 GCA_964640985.1 uncultured Melioribacteraceae bacterium
GGTACTGGAGCCCGATTCCGAGTTCTTCAAGTACTTCAACGATTATTCCGGCAAGTGAGTTTTTTGTTAAATAAAAATAGATTGAATTAATGCTCGCAACTGAAATTCCGTTATAAGCAAATTCGCCGTTAATGTTTAAATTATCTATCAGAAAATTATAAGAAGTTGAATAAAAACTAAATTGAGAACCATAAGGCGAATATTTTTTGGAAGTATTAAACGGGTGATTAAATTTAACACGATAATATAAAACACTTAAATCAAGATTTTGGAAAATGGAATAATCGATTCTTGTACCATAAGCAATTTGTTGTAAATTATTTTTATGTAATATTTCATTTTTGGTCCGGTGATAACCGCTGGAAATTAACGACGAAACAGTTTGAGAATTTGTATCAATAGTTGCATCCAAATATTTATTCGAGTAAAAAAATGTAAAATTTCCGTTGTAAATGTTGAATTCGGCAGCCCCGCCTCGAAAAAATTTGTTTTCATCCGAGCTATAATAATTTGTAATATTTCTATCGTTTTTTATTACCGAATTAACGGTTTCACTGCTTTTTGAGAATGCATAAGGACTCCACAGCGATAACCCTTGTCCAAATTCTAAGGTGTAATTACCAAAAATAATTTTTTTGAAAATCGATAAATTTCCAAATCCTAAACTATATGAAGTAAAATCGGTAAATGATTTTTCCCCCGCATCTTTATCAATGAGTATACCTAATTGGAATTTATTGGAGTATTTAATTTTTAATCGATTATAACTTTTTAATTTTGAGCCGGTAAAACTTTTATTGATATATCCCTGTTTATTTTGTAAATTCGAAATAAAACGGGAGCGTAAACTAAATTTTGTTTTTTTTAGTAAAGATGCATAATTAGATGCAGCCGGTTTTCTATCTTTAATAATTATAATAAACGGTAATATTTTTTTAATTGTTTCTTCGGTTAAATCGTTAATATTGTACAACTCTTTTAATGAAGAAAAGTTACCATGTATATTTCTGTAACGAATAATCTTTTTTGCTTCAACATTATTGATAAAAGGAATTTGAGCCAGCTTTTCTATTGTTGCGTTATTTATATTAATTGGATTTGAGAGAAGGTTATCAATTAAATCCATCAACTTTGTATCTGTTTTATCAAGATCCGAATTTTCGATAAGAGATTCAATTGAACTTTCCGCCGAAAACAAAGAATCTTGCTGACAGAAAAGAAATTGTGGTGTAAAGAATAGAATAAAAGCAATGTAATGTAATTTTATCACTTTATATCTGTGTTTTTAAAGTTCAAATATTTTTTCATACGAACCAAACGGGTTTCATCTCCTCCGAAATGAATAATTATACCTGCCTGATGTGTTAAACCTAAATCTTGATGTGTAAATAACGCATAATCAATTTCAAAAAAAGAATAATTGATACCTAACCCTGCAGAGTATGTATTGGGTTCGTTGTGTATTCCAAACCGAAGAGTTAAATATTTAATAATTGTATATTCAAGACCGAATCGTATAGAAACGGGGAAATCAATTTCCTTCTGCAATGCTGTATTGATTGTTACGTTATATATAAGGTCGTAACTTAGTCCAAAATTATAAACCACGGGAATTTGATTTTTTTCTTTTCCGTAAGTTGAAAAAAGCAGATTCTCCAAAGTAAATCCCGTTCTAAGATTATTGTTAAGATAAATTAATCCTCCTAATACAATGTTTATTGCGGAAGTATTACCGTAATTTTGTATATGCAAAGATTGATATATAACGGTGGTGCCAAAAAAGAACCTCCTGAAAATTCTTCTGGAATAAGATAAAGCGAATTTATTTTCTTTATACAATTTAAAACCATAGGTCATAATTCCTATTTGAAAAGTACCTAATGAAGTTGATTGATGATAAGCGGCATAACCGTTTTTTAATTGTTTTAAGCCGAATGGAGCAGGTGAATAATAAATTCCAACTTCCTGCCAATTAAACTGTGCCGCTCCGGCAGGATTGTTAAATATTGAAAAAACATCGTTCGAGAGAGCAACTCCCGAATTAGATAAAGCGATTTGCCTTGCCCCGGGTTTTGTTTGCGCAGAAAATAAACAAGGAATAATAAAAACAATGAATATTATGTACCGATAATATTTCATTTTTTAATTTCCATAATAATTGTATAATAGTAATGTAATTTTTATTTTATAAATAATCATTAAAAAATAATTGGAATAAATATGAAAATTATAATTTTATTGCTTCTTCTTTTTCCATCCTTTCTTTCGGCGCAAGAACTTAATGCAACAGTAACAGTAAATTTTGAACAATTGTCTAATGGATACAAAGATCGTTTGGTTAATTTTGCTCAAGAAGTACAGAATTATTTAAATTCAAACAAATATACCGGAAATAATTGGCAAGGTAACAAAATTAAATGTAATTTCGATATATTTTTTACTTCTGCAAATCAGGGTACCCAATATAGCGCACAAGTTGTTGTAACAAGCCAACGAGATGTTTATCGTTCAGCCGACCGTTCGTTGATGTTAAGAATACAAGACCCAACCTGGAGTTTTAATTACGTGAAAGGACAATCAATGTATTTTAATCAAACGGCTTTTGACCCGTTATTGAGTTTCTTAGATTATTATGCTTATCTAATTATCGGTTTGGATATGGATTCGTACGGTCCCTTAGCCGGAACTCCTATGTTTAACAAAGCAATGCAAATAACTATTTTAGGGGCTAATGGTAAATATTCGAAAGGTTGGCAAGTTCAAAGCAGTAATTATAATAAAAGTGTTTTAGTAGAAAATTTAACGGATGCGCGATATCAGCAATTTCGAAAAGACTTTTTCAATTATCATTACAACGGAATTGATTTATTTAAAAGCAACAAAAAATTGGCTCAAAAAAATATCGCTAAGTTAATCAAAGATGTTTATAATATGCGCAATAAAATTGATCCGACAAGCGTTCTGCTAAAAGTATTTTTTGATGCAAAAGCAAAGGAAATAGTTAAGTATCTTAAAGGTTATCCTGATAAATCGATTTTCAAAATGTTAAAAATAATTAATCCTTCGCATACGGCAATATATAACAAGGCGTTAGGCGAAAAATCGCTTGTTAACTAAGAAGAAGGTTTTAGAAAAAAATTATAAATATTTTTGCTGTCTTTACCGTTAAAGT
>CAZXJG010000204.1:3182-5470 GCA_964640985.1 uncultured Melioribacteraceae bacterium
TAAGAAAAAAGTTTAGGGGATTTAATAGAATTTATGAACATTCTGATGCGTTTGCCGTTAAATTGTATTGTGCAATTTCTAAAATTAAGATATTAACGTTGCAATTTTATTACTTATAACTATACCCAATGGTGAGCTACATAAAATATACGGGGATAAAATTTGTGGCAGTAGTAAAAATAAAAATGAAGCATTCAGATACCGATATAAAGAAAATCCGTATTTTCAATTGTTAGAAAACAAACCCTATCGTTTTAAAATTCTTTACTTGGAAAATAACGTTGAAGTTGAAAATATTTTAGGTTTTAAGATTAACGATAATGCATAAAATAATTAATGCAGACATATATGTTGCCTTAAAAAGTTTGGCAAATGATTCCATTGATGTGGCAATAACTTCGCCACCCTATTGGTCTCAAAGGAATTATGGTTTTGACAAACAAATCGGTAATGAATCAACATATATCGAGTTTATTTCTCGGCTTACATTTTTATTTGATATCTTAAGAGAAAAATTAACTAATAAAGGTATTTTTTTCTTAAATATTGGTGATAAATATTTAAAAAGATACGGCAAAACACCTTTAGGTTTAATTCCTTATAAATTAATCTATTTTATGAAAAAAAACGGTTGGATACTTAATGATACAATTATTTGGTATAAACCAAACCACATGCCTTCGAGTGTAAAAAACCGTTTTGTAAATTCTTACGAGCCGATTTTTATTTTATCAAAAGACGATGATAATTACTTTACTGATTTTATTAAACAAAACCCCAATTATCAAAATATAATAAATGTAAATTTACAACCGACACCCTATAAACATGTTGCTGTTTATCCTGAAATATTAGTAAAAAAATTATTAGACTTTACCGAGATTAAGAAGGATTTTACGGTTTTAGACCCTTTTGCCGGAAGTGGAACAACATTGAAAGTAATCAATGATAGAAACAAATCAATGTTTTCAAAAAACAGTATAAAAGGGATAATGATAGAATTTAATGAAGAGTATGTGGGGATAATCAAAAAAAGGACTGATCTTAAAAATATAGAAGTTCAAAAACTTCCTTTTGAAAGTTATAATTATCCGATTTTGGAAGAAAAACCGAGCATTTCTTTTGATGCTTTTTCAACTTCTATAAAGATTAAAACAGTAAATATTGTTCCCAATAGAGATGATTTTTACTCAATTTTAAAAGTAATACAATCTGAAAAATTCACATCTGATTTTCCTAAAAATAGAATTATTTTCATAGGTATAAAAAAGTTTTCTGTAGACGATATTTACAATATTTCGTTTGTTAAAAATTGGATTATTAGGAATAAATTAGTTGTAAAAGATAAAAAATGGTTTCCCGTTTTTATGTTAGTTCATTCCAATAAAACGCATAGGTATAACTTTAATTATAAAGTGTTACAACTAAACCATAAATTTCAAGAAAAACCAAATTATCTAAATAAAAATTTTATTGGTTATAAAGTATCGGATAATTTATCAAAAACAAAAAAAGAAGGGATTATAATAGAAATAATATCGAGATATAATAATTTTTTCCCAAAATATGTAAAAGTACTTTGGAAAGACGGAATTATTACCAAAGAATTTATAATAGAAGATGAAGAAAAAATTCAGTGTAATGTAAAGTGCTTTCGGCAAAATGGTTATACATCCATAAAGGAAATTAAAGAGATTATTCCTTTAGAGAAAACTATTGAAGAAACAGATAAATTTGAATTTAAAAAGTATTTTGACAAAAATAGTAAAGGGAATAACTATAATGGGAAATATAAAGGGATAGAACGGAAAAATTGGGGAGCATCCCCAGGAGCAAGGAGCTCTATTGATGAAGAATATTTTTCATTGCAAAGATTATATAATGTTGATCAGAATTTAATTGCCGATTATTTAAATTACATTAGAAAACAACATAACCTTTCGAAAAAAAAAATTACTGAATTATTTCCTAAAAATTATAAACATACAGTCGGTCATTGGTTGAGAAAAGATTTCGGTGGTTCTATCCCTGTTATTGAAGACTGGGAAAAAATTGAAAAACATTTTAAAATAGATATCAGGATAAAACAATATGCGTGTAAAACAGCTTTAAAATTACAAACAGTTACAAAAACAAAATATAAAATTCCCGATGATGTAATTGATTTGGATTTAGTTAATAAATTGAAAAAATTAAATATAAACAGCGAACAACATCGGCTATAAGAAAATTTAGGGGGTGGAATAGAATAACTTAATATTTAATAAATGTTCAGGGGGTGGAATAGA
>CAZXJG010000205.1:0-1590 GCA_964640985.1 uncultured Melioribacteraceae bacterium
TTATTACGGCAGACTTATTTTCGGTAATTACTATAAAATGTTTCTTTATGATCCTCAAAAAAATAAAATCATCAAATTAGACAGCCGAAACGGACTATTATCACCAGGTGCTCATAAAACATTTATCGACAGAGAAAAAACCTTATGGGTGTGCGGGTATTTGGGTGTCAGCAAAATTATGAGTATGAGGTTCGCTACCTATAAAAGCGCACAGGGGCTTTTTAGTAACGAAGTAACGGCAATAGAAGAGAAAGAACCGGCTACATTAGTTTTTGGACACAAAAACGGTTTAACACTTCGGCACAATAACAAAACGTTAATGATTCCATTTAAAAATTCATTAAAAAAGGATTTACAAAATGCTCGCGTTTTGGATTTATTTAATGACGGCAATGGGAATATTTGGATTGCCGCACCAGGAGCCGGATTAGGAAAATTATCTAAAAATAACCATCTAAAATGGTATCATTTACCTGATAATAATAAAATGGTATATTCCGTTACACAAGATAGCGACAAACATTTACTTATACTTACAAATGAAACTCTTTATAAAAAGTTTGGCAACAAACTTAAACGTATAATTTCTATAAAAGATTTTTACGGAGGTAATTTTCGAAAAATATTTACCGACAAAAAAGGATATATATATCTTACAAGTTCTCTAAATGGTGTTATAATCAGGAAGAAAAACGGTTCTTGGAAAGTCGTAAAATCTTCCGTATCGGAAAAGGCAAATGACACATATTCGGTTTTTTTCAGTAGATATGGAACATTCGTGGGCAGTTCAAATGGGCTTTATGTAATTAAATCGGATACTCTTAAAAAATTTATACACGAAAGTTTTCAAATAAATAATCCGGTTTATTTTATTCAGCAAGATTCTCTAAAAAACTTATGGTTTGGTACTAACGCCGGAGTAATAATGTGGAATTCCCATCACTGGTTTCATTACACTACAAAACAAGGATTAGCCGGTTTAGAAACCAACAGAGATGCCGGGTTTGTTGATAGTAAAGGTATAATGTGGATTGGCACTGAAGAAGGGGTTTCAAAATATCAGCCCGATTTTGATAATTTTAATTATAATATTACGCCCAAGGTATATATTGAGAATATTGAAACCAACGAAAAAATCTTACCGCTTAATGGAACTATTGAATTAAATCCCAGTGAAAATAATATTTTATTTCGCTTTATTGCGGTTTCTTTTACGGATGAAAGACAAATTAATTATTGGGTTAAACTTGACGGATTCGATAAAAACTGGATAAGTATTACAAAAAACAGTTCACCGAATATTCGTTATACAAACCTTCCTCCCGGCAGCTATACTTTTATGGTTAAAGCCAAAAACTTTCAAGGTAACTGGAGCAATGTTGCCAAAAAACAGATTATGATTTTAACTCCGTTTTATCAACACTGGTGGGCTATTCCGATAATTATTGCACTAATAGTTTTAATTATAAGCATATTTGTTGCTTATTTAGCAAGATTGAAATACACAAAAAATTTGACCTATGAAGTTGAAAAAAGAACTCAGGAATTAAAAGAATCTGAAGCCAAATACCGTTCTCTAATCGATAATAT
>CAZXJG010000205.1:1600-5381 GCA_964640985.1 uncultured Melioribacteraceae bacterium
TCATAAACGAGGCTCTTGCAAAAATGATTGGCTACACAGTTGACGAATTAATTGGAATGGATTACTTAAAAGTAGTTGCTCCGGAAGATATTGAAATGATAAAAGACCGATACGCTAAACGCCGCCGAGGAGAAAAAGTTACAGCCCAATATGAATTCCGTATGCTCCATAAAGATCAAATTACAAGAATAATAGTAAATATGCATGTTGGTGTTTTCAAAATTGGCGATAAAATTGTTTCGTTAGGTACAATCAGAGACATAACCGAAAAATATCTGGCTCAACAAAAACTAAAAGAAAGCGAAGAACGATTCAGAAGTCTTTTTGAAAATAATACTGTCGGTATTTATAGAACTACTCCGGCCGGCAAAATTTTATTGGCAAATCGTACCTTAATTAAAATGTTAGGATATAATTCTTTTGAAGAAATTAAGGATATTAATTTAAATAAAGATTTTTCGATTAAATTTGATCGGGAAACTTTTAATAATGCAATTCAAAAAGAGGGTTTTGTTAAAGGACTTGAAACTAAATGGATATACGAAGACGGCACTATTAACTACGTTCGTGAAAGCGCAAAGGCATTTAAAGATAGTAAAGGGAATATTATTTATTACGAAGGTGTAATTGAGAATATAACGAATATAAAAGAAGCGGAATATAAACTTAGAAAAAGCGAGAGGAAAAATTTAGCCTTGCTTAATGCCATACCGGACCCTTTGTTTGATTTATCTCCTTCCGGTAAAATTATAAGCGTTAAAAACTTTGACCAATTCGGCGTTTCGATGGAACCGTCAAGTTTAATCGGCAGAAAAATTCAAGGACTTTTACCGTCGGAAGTTCGTCGAAAAGCAGTTCATGAATTTATAAAAATCCTTAAAACCAAGGAAACAACAATATTCGAGTTTCAGTTAAATATAGGAAATAAGAATGACTTTTTTGAAGCGCGTTTATCTTTAAGCGCCGAAAATAGAATATTAGTTACGGTTAGAAATATAACCGAACGTAAAAATTATGAGAATGCTTTAATAAAATCTCGTGATGAAGCTGAAAAATCAGACCGGCTTAAATCGGAATTCCTTGCTCAAATTTCCCATGAAATTAGAACACCGATTAATTCAATTTTAAGTTTTACTTCTCTGTTAAAAGAAGAATGTTCTACAAAAGTTTCGGACGAATTTAACGAAGTATTTAAATATATTGACAATGGCGGCAGAAGATTAATAAGCACAATTGACTTAATACTCAATATGTCACAAATTCAATCCGGTACGTATGAACCGGTTTTTTCTTCTATCGAGATAGATAAGGAAGTTTTTCAAAGCATTATTCCAGAACAGAGACACCAGGCAAAATTAAATAATTTAAACCTGATCTATAAAGTTGAAACAGAAGATACCAAAATAGAAGGAGACCTTTATACCATTGGTCAAATCTTTATTAACCTGCTTAATAACGCTATTAAATATACTGAAAAGGGCAATATTGAAGTAAGAGTATACGATTATGATAAACACAGATTAGCCGTTGATATCAAAGATACAGGAATAGGAATTGCAGAAGAATATCTCCCGGAAATATTTATGCCGTTTTCACAGGAAGAAACCGGCTATACACGTAAATTTGAAGGTACCGGCTTAGGTTTGGCACTTGTAAAAAATTATGTTGACTTAAATAATGCGGAAATAAAAATTAAAAGTAAAAAAGAGAAAGGTTCAATCTTTACCGTTATTTTTAATAAAAAAAATCATAAAAAATAAAGATGTCGCATAAACCATAACAATTAAATACCAATAAATTTTCTTTTATTGCCTTTTATAGAAAGCACAACATAACCCGGTTGATGAGTCAAATATAAAACAAGCTTTTGATATTACTGCATCTGTCCAAAATAAAATGAAAATACCATATCTCTGAATAAAGATCCCCGAAATATTAACTATAAAATTTCCTAAACTATAACTCCTAAAAAATTTTTAGTTTTGCCGTTATAATGGAAAGAAATTTCAGGAATCACCACTAATATAAAACAAACTTTTTAATATGACATTACACAGTTTAAATTTCAACGGCGGCTTGTTTACCGATATTTATTTAACTATATTTCGATAAATAACGAAATGATTTATGGAAGAGTTAGTAAAAATATTCAAAGCATTATCCGACCCTAACCGGATTCGAATAATAAAAATGCTGGAAGAACATGATTTATGTGTTTGTGAAATTTCTGCTGTTTTGAAACTGGCAAATTCCACGGTTTCAAAACATCTTTCAATTTTAAGCGGTGCAGGCTTAATATATGGCGATAAACAAGGTAAATGGGTTTATTATAAATTAGCAAAAGCACCTTCCGTTATCTATTTAACCAAACTATTACCTTTAATACACAATTGGCTGAATGAAGACAAGCAGATTAGAGACGATAAAAAAATATTGAAAAATATTAGTAATATAATAAAGTGCATTTAAAAACATAGTAAACGTTTCGTTATATGACGAATTAGAAAAATAATTTGGAATTATAATAAACTTTCTACTAAAAAGTGAAAAATAAATGAACCTTAAAATATTAATCCTTTGCACCGGAAATTCCTGCCGCAGTCAAATGGCGGAAGGATTTTTGAAATCTTTCGACAGCTCGCTGGAAGTCTATTCTGCAGGCACAAATCCTTCATCTCAAATTCATCCTAAAGCAGTTGAGGTAATGAAAGAATTAGGAATTGACATTAGCGGTAATTATACTAAAAATGTTACTAAATATATAGATGATCCTTTCGATTACGTAATCACTGTATGTGATAATGCAAAAGAAACTTGTCCGGTTTTTACAGGTAAAGTAAAAAAACATCTGCACATCAGCTTTGAAGATCCGGCAAAAGCCGAAGGCACCGAAAATGAAATTCTTTCTGTTTTCAGAATGGTGAGAGATAAAATTAAAACTGAATTTTTTGAATTTTACCAAAATCAACTAAAGTAAAATATTGATGTTTATTGAATTAATCTTTAACAAAAAAATTTTTAGATCGGGAAAAATCTTATTGTTTTATCCCAAAACACAAATTAAAAAGCAGTTTTAAGGAAATTACTATGCCCGGTAAAAGAAAAAAATTGAAATTTTTAGATAGATTCTTAACTCTCTGGATTTTTTTGGCAATGTTTGTGGGAGTATTTTCAGGTTACTTAATCCCTAAAATAACCCACTTCTGGAATTTATTCCAAGTCGGAACAACCAATATACCAATTGCAATAGGGTTAATATTAATGATGTATCCGCCGCTTGCAAAGGTACGTTACGAGGAATTAGGCGATGTTTTTAAAAACACGAAAATACTTTCTTTATCATTAGTCCAAAACTGGGTTATCGGACCAATTTTAATGTTTTTACTTGCCATACTCTTTTTAAGAAACTACCCCGAATATATGGCGGGCTTGATAATGATTGGACTTGCAAGATGTATTGCAATGGTTTTAGTATGGAACGATTTGGCTAAAGGCGACAGTGAATATGCCGCAGGTTTAGTTGCATTAAATTCAATATTTCAAGTATTGTTTTATTCATTATTTGCCTATGTTTTTCTGAGTGTTGTTCCAAAGTGGTTTGGACTGCATTCGTTTGCAGTTAATATTACAATAGGTCAAATTGCCGAAAGTGTTCTGATATATTTGGGAATTCCTTTTTTTGCCGGAATGCTGACCCGTTTTGTTCTTGTTAAAAAGAAAGGACGTAATTGGTACGAACGAAAATTTATTCCTAAAATATCCCCGATTACACTTTGGGCAT
>CAZXJG010000206.1:0-5278 GCA_964640985.1 uncultured Melioribacteraceae bacterium
GATAAATTGAAAGTGTGGTGTTTCAAAATCCCGCACTACGCATAGCCAAACCGTTGTGCGTCATACTCTGTGAGAAATTCTTTAAAGTTTAGTAACTATTGTTCGTATCAATAACTTTAACAGTACAACAAATTAAAAATATAACTACTTTTGTAATATGAATAAATTTTATAAAATACAATCAGCTACAGAAAAATTATTTGATAACAGAGTTGAACTTTTACCGTCTGTAACAGAATTATTTGAGTATGAATTGGCATATCTTGAATACCAAACACTTCTTAAAAAAGATTATTTAAAAAGAACTGCTTATGCAAAGAGTTTTGATTATAAAGATAGTATTCATTTTTTAAGATATTCTAAAATTCCTAAATCAGTTAGTGAAAATCGTTCAGCAATGACAAATTCATATTTTAAAAATGGATTGTTTTCAACAGGATATGCAACGCATAGTTTGTTTCCTTATCGTGGTAAATTTCATCCGCAATTAATTAAAGGATTACTGAATATTCTTGGTATAAAAGAAGGAGAAACTATTTTAGACCCAATGGCAGGAAGTGGCACAACCAATGTTGAAGCTGCCTTAATGGGTATTAATTCTTACGCTATTGATGTAAGTCCTTTTTGTCAGTTTATGATAAAAACTAAATACGAAGCATTAAGTATTGATTTTAAATTACTGCAAGAAATTAAATTAAACTCCAATGATTTATTTGAGTTTTTCATCAAAGGAGATTTTAAGAGAAAACTTGGAGGGGTTAATAATGAAAAACAAAAAATTTACGACCTTGCATTATTGGCTTTTTTAGACGCACTTGGCTATTCAAAAAGAGTTGTTCGTTCAAACCATAAACAACTATTTAAAAAAGTGCTTACTCGTTATATTGAAACTGTAAAGAGTTTTCTTCAGAACAAATATTTTGATGGTAATATTGGTCAAGTTAATATTTTGGAAAAATCAAACGCTTTAAAAATAGATTTGGATGATAATTTTGTTGATGGAATTATAACTTCACCTCCATATTCTTTTGCAATAGATTATGTTGAAAATGATAAAGACCAATTAGAATACTTAGGTATTGATACAATTGAATTAAAAAAAGATTTAATAGGTTTAAAAGGAAAAGGGAAAAAAGAAAAACTTGAAAACTATTTTAGTGATATGGATAAATTTTGTAATGAAGCTTCAAGAGTCTTGAAAAAGAACAAATATCTTGTTATAATAATTGGCTCAAATACAAATCAAACCGGTGGAATCAGGTTAGAACAGACTGTGATAGATTCAGCACATAATTATGGGTTACAATTAGTAAAAAGTATTTTAAAGCCGATAAAAGGAATGAGAAATACTATGAAAGAAGAATATATATTGATTTTTGAGAAAAAATAAAATGAGCAAAACAACAGAAAATAAATTCCAAACAGTAATAAGCAAAAACACATTTTATTTCTTTAATCCAAAATTTGAAGAAAGTTATGAAGGGTACATCAATTCATTAAAAGAAACATTACTTAATGTTAAAAATAGAGTTGAAACTGAAGGACTGAAAAAAGAAATATTTGAAGAATTGATTTCTGAAAAGGAGAATGGTTTAAGGGCTTTGTTGGCGTTATCGGGTTTTTCAAATGAATATTTGAAACGATTAACTACAATTATTCGAATTGTTGATTATACGGAATTGAATAAACTTGTAAATAAAGAGAAATGGTTTGCCGAAAAATCTCAGGATAATATAAAAGAATGGTCTGATAGTACAATTCTTAAGTTAATTAAAGAAAATGAATATTTTAGAAAAGGAATTGTTAATATATTTTTTGAAGGGGCATCTATTCCATTTTTAGCTGAAACAATCCCATTATTTGAATTAAAAAAACTTAGTATCTCTAAATTGAAATTTGAAATTCCTGAAATGATTGACAGCTTAATTAGATACAAAGAGAAAGGTAGTTATTCAGGAAAGAAAGGTAACAATCCCGAAATAATCGTTGAAGAAATACTAAATAAACTAGAAATTCCTTTTGAAACTGGCGATTTAACAGAATTAATTGATAATGCTCCTGACAATAAAAGAACTATGGATTTTATTATTCCAAATAAACAAAATCCATTAATCATTGCAGAAAGCTCATTTCTTGCAACCACATCTTCTGGACAAGGTGACAAATCAAAAACAGAAATATCAATAGATGTTTTAATTAAAGAGCATTATCCAAAGGCAACATTTATCGGTTTTGTTGATGGTATTGGATGGTATGTTAGAAAAGGTGATTTAAAAAGAATGGTAACAGCTTATGAAGATGTTTTCACCTTTCACAAAGATGAATTAAAACGATTTGAAAAGTTATTAATTGAAAAGGTTATTAAAAAATGAGCAAAATAGATTTTGAAATAAAAGGAATAGGGAAGTTAATTAAAGAAGAAAAATTAAAAGTTCCTATTTATCAAAGACCGTATTCTTGGACAGAAAAACAAATTGGGGAATTTCTCAATGATTTAAGAGATACGATTAATGATGGAGACGACGAATATTTTCTTGGAACAATTGTTTTAACAAAGATAGAAAGTGATTCAAAACTAGAAATTGTTGATGGACAACAACGAATTACTACAATTACTATTTTCTTTTCAACATTTCTACAATTGATTCAAGAAGAAAAAGATAAAGAAACTATTAGAGTTGATTATTTAAGTAAATGGGATAAGAGGATTGGTGATAATATTCCTAAACTTGAATTATCACTACAAGATAATGAGTTTTTCAAAAAACGTATAATTAATCAAGATTTTACTACTGAAACAACAAAAGAATCTCATCAAAGAATAAAAAAAGCTTTTGAAATTATTTTAGAATTTAATAAAACATTACTTGATAATAATAATAAAGATATTAGGATTTTATATGATTGGGAAGATTTCATAATTGATAATTTGAAAGTTGTTGTCATTACAGTTCCTACTGATGCAAATGCATATACAATATTTGAAACACTAAATGATAGAGGAATAGAATTAGCACAAATAGATTTATTGAAAAATTATTTATATTCAAAAGCAAGTAGTCGTTTACAAGAGGCTCAAAATTTGTGGGTTGAAATAACCTCAAAAATTGAGGCTGAGGCTAGTGAAAAAATGCTACTAACATATATTCGACATCACTGGAGTTCTACTTATGGATTTGTTAGAGAAACAAACAAAGAATTATATTCAAAGATAAAAAATAAAATAAGGAATCAGACCCAAGTAATTACCTTCCTAACAAACTTAAAAAATGATATAGATAAGTATTTAGCAATTTTAAATCATAACTTATCTTTTTGGGATGATTATGATTCAAAATGCAAGGATTATATTGAAACATTAAATTATTTTGGGTTAGCACAATATCGCCCATTAGTCTTAACGATTTTAAAAAAATTCAATGATAATGAGGTTAAAAAATCATTAAAATTAGTCGTTTCTTGGATGGTAAGAAATTTGATTATGGGAAAACTCGGTGGTGGGACATTAGAAAAAGCATATATTGAAAATGCTGTAAAAATTTCAAATGGAGACATAACAAATGCAAGAGAATTACGAGACGTATTTAAAATACTAATTCCTACAGATCAAGAATTTAATGAAGGATTCAAGGTTGCTTCGGTTAGTAAAGCAAAACTTGCAAGATATTATTTAAGTGCCATTGAAAATTATAAACGAGACAAAGAGTACCCAGAACTTTTAGTAAATACAAATCCCGATGCTGTTAATCTAGAACATATTTTACCTGAAAAGGATAATGATAACAATTATTCTAGTTTTACTGAAGAAATGAAAAAATCATATCTTAAAAGAATCGGCAATTTAACATTAATGAAGACAAAAGAAAATAATGATTTTAAAAGTTCTTCATTTGATGTAAAAAAAGATAAATTTAAAGATTCTGAATTGTGGATAACTAAAATGATTGCTGAAAATTATGATGGCTGGGATGGAGACAACATTAAGAATAGACAAAATAAACTGGCAGAATTAGCTATAAAAACTTGGAGTTTAAAATTTGAGTAAAATAGAAAAATATACAAACCAAATTATACAAGGTGATTGTTTGGTGTTATTCAAGAATATTCCTGATAATTCGGTTGATATGACATTTGCTGATCCCCCTTTTAATTTAAAAAAAGGCTATAATTCATATAAGGATAGATTAGACTTTCAAGAATATCTTAATTGGTGCGAAAAGTGGATATCTGAAATGGTGCGTGTTACTAAGCCAACAGGGTCAATTTTTGTGCATAATATTCCCAAGTGGTTGACATATTATTCGACTTTTTTAAATAAATCAGCTCATTTTAGACATTGGATATCCTGGGATGCCCCAACCGCTCCAATGGGAAAATCACTCCAACCCGCTAATTATGGAATACTTTTTTATAGCAAAGAGGCAAAGGGAACGAAAATAAATGAACTTAGATACCCGCATAAAAGAGATAGAAAACAAGGTTATTTACTAAAAGATTACGGTGGTAAAAAGGACAAATTACATCCATTTGGTCCTTTGGTTTCAGACGTTTGGACGGATATTCATCGTATAAAACACAATAAAAAGCGAGACCCACATCCTTGTCAACTCCCAATTCATCTTTTAGATAGATTAATTTTACTTTCAACAAATGAAAACGATATTGTTTTAGATCCCTTTTCTGGAACGGGGACTACTGCAATTTCAGCTAAACGACTTGGTAGAAAATATATTGGTTTTGAACTAGATACCGATTATGTTAACATTTCTAACGAAAAATTAAAATTTGTTGAGCCAAATTATAAGTTGGGAAATAGTTTTGTTAGCTTTTATTTAAATGATGTAGTTACAATAAGAAATAAGGATTGGGATAAAATATCTGAGTTTTTTATTATTCCCGAACCTATAAAAACAGTCGATTTTGTAAAAACAAAACTTAAGAGTAAAACATTAATTCCAAAAGAAAAAGAAATTTTATATAAACTTGATAAGTGCAAACTCGAGAACAATGAATCTAATGAAGAAAAACTTAGTGAGTCAAATCAAATAGAACTTATTCCACATATCGAAATGGAAAAAGCAGTTATTTAAAAAGTACGAACGCACAACAATAGCTATAAACAATAGCGGTCTAAGCATAATATACCAAATTTAGATTTATCAATTATTTTAAATGCAACCATAATTACTACTAATTTCGTCCGCTACTGCTCATAGCATGTTCGTTAGGCAACATTGGAAAACACCAAAAAATTTGGCAACTAATAAGGAAAATGGAA
>CAZXJG010000207.1:0-3261 GCA_964640985.1 uncultured Melioribacteraceae bacterium
AGTTCTTTGTTTGTAATTTGTTCGGGTGGTTTGTTGAAATATTCAATAATCTTTTTTGCAAGGTTTTCAACTCAATTTATTTGAATTCTGCAATATTTCATTGCTGCCGACTACCACTCGGCGGCAGATAATTATAAAAAAAAAGGTATTTAAAATTGTATTGATTGATGTTTTTTCTATTTGTATATTTAATACTAAATTAATAATCAATCGCTTTAATTTAATAATCAAATATAATAAATGAAAATAAAGTTACTATTTTTAGCTACTCTAATGGCATCGATATCTTTCGCTCAAAGTTATCAGCAAAAGCAAAATAAAATCAACAAAGTTTTAACGGATGATAATTCGAAGTATACCAATATTGGTAATATAGGATTAACCGTTACAAACTTCGGCACTTATGGAAATGGATTTGCTTTATGGCCGGAACAGCCGTCGTGCGAATTTCCACTTGGAAGCGGAATTGAACATATTTTTGACGGCGGGCTTTGGGTCGGCGGATTTATAAGCAGCGATTCTTCAGGTTCAAACAAAACAGGTCCTTTTGTTACCACCGGAGCAGTAGATGCAGCATCTGTTTCGCAGCGTGGCGGAGGATGGGAGTTTACTAATCAGCTCGGTGAATACGTTACCGAACGTTCAACTTTAATAGATTCACGGTATTTTAGCCCTTCGGCTGTTTCGCATCAAGATTTTGTGATGGATTATGTTGATACCAACCGGGTTCTAAGTAACGGTGAATTAATTGTTGACCATGTCCCTTTAGGAATTGCCGTGCACGAAGAAACTTATGCATGGGATTTTACCTTTGCAAATTTTTTCGTAATCCTTAATTATTGGATTAAAAATGTTTCTGATAAATATATTGATAGTGTTTATATCGGGTTATGGACAGATACAGTGGTACGGAATACAAATATCACTTCACCCCGGATAGGTGGAGCGTTTTACAATAAGGGTGGTAACGGCTATAATGATTCTTTGCGTTTAGCTTATGAATTTGATGCAACGGGCGATATCGGATTTACAAATAGTTATGTTGGTATCCAATTTTTAGGTGCAAGTCGACATTACGACAGCACGAATTTTGTTTCTTGGCAATTCAGAAATACTACCGATCCTAACTTTTTTTCTCCAACCGACGATATTCGTCGTTATAGAAAGATGGAAGGATATTTCGGCGGTAATAATAGATGGGATTCGGGTATTAATCATTCAACGCTTAAAAAACCGAGCAACAGGTCTATGCTGATTGCTGCCGGTTCATTTAAATCAATTGCTCCTGGCGATTCTATTAATGTTACTTTTGCTATTGTATGTGCAAAAAAATATGGTAACGACCCCGCAGCTTTTGATACAAAATTACAAAAAAAGAATTTATATGCTAATGCCGGCTGGGCTCTTAGGGCATACAACGGAGAGGACCGCAACGGGAACGGTGTTTTAGACCCGGGTGAAGATCTTAACGGTAATGGTAAAATAGATAGATATATACTTCCCGCACCGCCGAAGTCTCCAATAGTTAAAGTAATTCCCGAAAATCAAAAAGTGGTTATTTATTGGGATAGGCAAGCGGAATATTCGATAGACCCAATTTCAGGGAAGATGGATTTTGAGGGATATAGAATTTATAGAACCAATGCAGGTTTCGATTTAACTGCTTCTCAAAATTTGCAAAAATCTTTAGTTGAAATTGCAGAATTTGACAGCATTGGCGATAACATCGGTTTTAATACCGGTTTCGATTATGTTAGATTAAAACATCCCGTTACATTTGAGGGCGATTCTACAAAATATTACTATAAATTTGTTACTAACGATTTATTAAACGGCTGGCAATACGTTTATTCGGTTACCGCTTTCGATAAAGGTGACCCGAAAAATAACCTCGGTAGTTTGGAATCCAGTAAGCTGGTAAATGCCCAAAAAGTGCTGCCGGGCACATTACCGACATCCAATCCAAATGTTTCCGTAGGTGTTTATCCAAATCCTTATTACGGAAATGCTTATTGGGACGGTAATTCCGAACGGTTAAGAAAAATATATTTTTACAATTTACCTGCAAAATGCGAAATCATTATTTATACACTCTCCGGTACTGTTGTTAAAAAAATTCACCACGATCAAAATAGTAACGGCAGCGATATCCGCTGGTTCCAAACTTTTTCAAAAGATGGTAAACAAAGAATGTCCGGCGGCGAACATGCTTGGGATTTGATTACGGATGGTGATCAAGCAATTGCTACGGGTTTGTATCTTTTTACCGTCAAAGATTTAAATACCGGAGATATTAAAACTGGAAAATTTTTAATAATAAAATAATTGGGTGAAAATATGAAAATTAAATTTACAATTTTAACTTTATTATTTATTGCAAGTCAATTATTCGGACAAAATTATCCGGTAGTTTCAATTTATGATATTCAATTTATTCCTGCAGATTCAATTGCAGTTGCACCGCACGATTATCCATCTCCATTAAATGGTGATACACTTACAATTGTAGGGGTTGTTATGAATGCGCCGTATCGTTACGATGACCCGACCGTTGCGGTTTTACATGCCGGAGGTGCTGCTATTTATCTTCAAGACACATCACAAACTGCTTGGTCGGGAATAATTGTAAGAAAAAATAGTATTACTTCATCTGCATTTGATGCACTTGATACGGCAATGGTTGTTAAAATGACCGGTGTTGTATCTGAATATTTTACAACAACTCAATTTAATCTAATTAGTTTTGAAGCCGGTGATGTTCTCGGTATGGAAAATAGACGTCCTAAACCGGTTAAACTTTCAATATCCGATTTCGTTAATCCCGATGGTACACCTAAATATGAAATGGAAAAATATGAAGGGGTTTATGTTGAAATACAAAATGTTACCGTTACTAGTGAAATATCTTTAGGCAGCGGAAGTTTCGGAATTTTTGATAAAAATAACTTACAATTAATAGTAGGAAACCAATCGGATTATTATCGTTCCAAAAAAGCACCTTTGTCCGGGACAAAAATAAGTTATATTCGTGGAACTATTGAAAATAGAACCAATATTGCTCCTTATTATTTTATTATAAATCCAATTTATCCGGATGATATTAAATACGGTAATAAAATTCCTGCTAATATTATTAATATTAAAAGAGATATAGCTGTTCCCGGTTTAAATCAAGATGTTAAAATATCTGCACAAATTAAAGACCCGGATGGAGTAGTTGATAGCGCAAAATTATATTATTCTCTAAACAACGGTAATTTT
>CAZXJG010000207.1:3271-5209 GCA_964640985.1 uncultured Melioribacteraceae bacterium
ATGACGCTTTCTAATCAAACAGATTCAACTTTTACGGCAACAATTCCAGGTCAACCGGATTCGACTTTTGTAACTTATTATATCAAAGCTGTCGATAATCAGGGGTTAATTTCAACAAATCCTTCGAATCCGCAAAAAGATAGATTTTTCTTTATGATGTTAGGCAGGCCGTTAAAAATTCAAGATATTCAATATAGCCCCCTCGGAACCGGCTTTAGCGGGTACGATGGGTATAATGTTACGGTGCGTGGAATTGTAACTGCCGACACAACCGATTTCCCTTCAATGGTCTATATCCAAAATGGTACGGGACCTTGGAGCGGAATTTTATTAAACGGTACCGAACCGCTTAAATTTAAACGCGGTTACGATGTTACCGTTAAAGGATTAGTTAATGAGAGTTATGGAATTACTTGGATTGAACAAATAAATGCTCCGTCACAAGTTACTATAAACGATACAGGTGCAGTAGTTCCGCAACCATACAAGCTTTCTACTGCAGTAATTGATAGAAACTCTCCGGGAAGTCTGCCTGCGGAATCTTTCGAAGGGGTTTTGGTAAAATATACTAACGTTAAAGTGATTAAAGAAAATGCAGACGGTAACCCCGGTCCTGATCAAGGCAGCGGTAAAAATAGAAACTTTGGCGAAATGTTAGTTGCAGATACAAGTAATGTCGCTACGAGAGTTGAACTTCAGGATGGTAATAATAGCTACAATAATTATTGGGATGCAAGCCAAGAAAAGAGTGCTTATAGAATAAGGTCAGGAAATTCATTTAAAGGTTTAATCGGTGTATTATTCTATTCGTATGGTAACTATAAATTAATCCCACGTAAAAACAGTGATTTTATTGGATTTACTACAGATGTGCAGAAAGAAAAAACTGTTGTTAATAAATATTTACTTTCACAAAATTATCCTAATCCGTTTAATCCGTCAACAAATATTCAATATACAATTATGAAAGGTGAGAGGGTAAATTTATCGGTATTTAATTTGCTCGGACAAAAAATCAAAACATTAATTAATAAATTTCAATCACCCGGCAAATATAATGTCCATTTTAACGGAAGTAATCTACCGTCAGGGATTTATTTTTACAAAATAACTGCAGGTACATATCAAGATGTTAAAAAAATGATTTTATTAAAATAAACCGTTAAAATTTTATAGAACAATAAATAATTTATCTGTGAAGTTCATATTATGCTTAAAAGAAAAATATTTACATATATTATTATAATTGCCGTTTCGATGCCTTTGTCTTTTTGCAAAGAATCCGTTACGAATCCTGCAAAACCAAATTTAGCACCAAATACGGAGTTATTTTTATATCCCGACAGTACCATAAGTGAACAAAAAAGCAAACTTCGTGTTCACTGGTGGGGAGATGACCCGGATGGGTTAGTAGCTGGTTTCTTTTTCAAATGGGTTGGATTAGATTCTACGTGGCACTTTACAACAAAAAACGATTCTACTTTTTCTTTGCCCATCGGTTCATCCAATACTCTTTATACATTTATGATTTCCGCAGCAGACAATAGCGGCAACGGGAAATATGATCCGGAAATTATCGAAAATAATATAAATTACGGTCCGGAACCTTTTGAAGATAAAAACGGTAACGGGAAGTATGATAAAGGTGAGCCGTTTATTGATATTGGTCTGATTGATCCTACTCCGGCTGTTCAAATATTTCCCATAAAGAACTCCGCTCCCACAATTCAATGGAGCAAGGAAACCATATTGCCTAAAACATCTTTTCCCGTTATGACTGTCGGATGGAATGCATCGGATTTAGATGGGAACTCTACAATTACAAAAATCAATATAGCACTAAATGATACTACTAAGGGTATTGTATCACTTCCGGGCGCCGTCAATCTGATTACATTAAGGTCAACAAATTGGAATGATGCAAAACCGGAATTTGAA
>CAZXJG010000208.1:0-5191 GCA_964640985.1 uncultured Melioribacteraceae bacterium
TCAACGGCAAAAGCGAAGCCCCAATAATTGCCTAAGCCGCCTGAAGTTCATGTTTTCCCATTGTCGGTAGATAGATAAACACTACTCTCGGTACCTGCAAATAAACATTCATTTTATTTTTTAATTACAAAAAATTTTTATACATTAAACTATCCTTTTATAGGAATTATTCTTATTTAATATTTATTATAATTTATGAGACAAATGAATATAAGACAGAAATTAAAAGATGCCGGTTTAAGAATAACACCGCAAAGATTGGCTGTTTTTGAAAATCTTGCAAATCATACCGACCATCCTACAGTTGATAAATTAATTACAAATATCAGGAAAGAACATCCTAATATCGGAGTTGGCACCATTTATAATATCCTAGAAACTTTTGTCAAAAAAAAATTAATTGTAAAAATCAGTACAGAAGGAAATGCTGTTAGATATGATGCTTCAACAGAAAGGCATCATCATCTTTATACTTTAGACTCTGCAAGAATAGAAGATTATTTTGATAAAAAATTAAATAAAATTATTGAAGATTATCTTTCAAAGGTGAAAATTCCAAATTTTGAAATATCCGATTTTAGATTACAGATATTTGGAAAATTCAACAATAAAAACAAAAAGAGTCATGTATGAATGTTAAAGCATTATTTAAAATTACTTACGGACTATATATAATTAGTTCTAAAAGAGGGGAAAAAATGAACGGATATATTGCAAATACAGTATTTCAGGTAACATCCGAACCCCCTCAAATTGCAATTGTTTGTAATAAAAATAACTTTACGGCAAAGTTAATTCAAGAAAGCGAAGTTTTCTCTATTTCGGTTCTGCAAAAAGAAACCAAACCGGATCTTATAGGACTATTCGGCTATAAATGTGGAAAAAATACAAATAAATTTGAACATATTAATTACGCAATGGGAAAAACAGGTGCACCAATTGTATTGGACGATACAATTTCGTGGTTCGAATGCGAAGTGGTTCAAAATTTCGATGTCGGATCACACATTATTTTTATCGGCCGAATAATCAACAGCGACTTGTTGGCTGAAGAAAAAGAACCGTTAACTTATTCATACTACAGAAATGTAAAAAAAGGTAAAGCTCCGAAAAATGCTCCGACTTATATCAAAGAAGACGTATATGAGAAAGTCTCTACAAACAAAAAGAGATATAAATGTTTAGTCTGCGGACATATATATGATCCTGAAGAAGGTGATCCTGAAAGCGGTATTGCACCTGGAACGGCATTTGAAGATTTGCCCGATGATTGGACTTGTCCGGTTTGCGGTGCGAAAAAAGAAAATTTTGAAGAGATAAAATAAATTCAAAAGAAGGAAATTAAATCTGTAAATAACTTATTTCAATTAACTTAAAAATCGGATATCACATAATGCAAGTTAAAAATAATTTGTATTTAATTTTGCAAGAGCTTTTATGACAACTTTTATTATGTGAAAACAATTCGATTTAATTTACAAAAGGAGAAAAAGATATGGCATCATTAAAAGGGACAAAAACAGAGCAGAACTTATTAAAAGCTTTCGCCGGCGAATCGCAGGCAAGAATGCGTTACGATTATTTTTCAAAACAAGCAAAAAAAGAAGGTTTGGAACAAATCTCCGCTATCTTTCAGGAAACAGCATTAAATGAAAAAGAACACGCGAAAAGATTCTTCAAATTTTTAGAAGGCGGGGCAGTTGAAATAACAGCGGCATATCCTGCGGGTAAAATCGGAACAACTTTAGAAAACCTAAAAGCGGCTGCCGAAGGAGAAAATGAAGAGTGGACAAAGCTATATCCGGAATTTGCCAAAATAGCTGAAGAAGAAGGTTTTAAGGAAGTTGCTGTGGCTTTTAGAATGATCGCAAAAGTGGAAAAAGCACACGAAGAAAGATATAAAAAATTAAATTCTAATTTAGAACAAGGTAAAGTGTTTGAAAGAGAAGGTGTTGTTATTTGGAAATGTAGAAATTGCGGATACTTACACGAAGGGAAAAAAGCCCCTCTGAAATGTCCGTCTTGTTTGCATCCTCAGTCTTATTTTGAAATACAAGTAGAAAACTATTAAACCCGGTTTTAAACTTCAGAACAACCTCGAAAGTTTTGATAGAAACGTGTATAAACAATTAAAAACTCTCGAGGTTTTTTATTTGTTTTTTAGTTATTGCCATTTAATAATCACATAATCTCGTTATAATTAAAGAAGTTTTGGGAAAATCCCAAAATTCGTTACACCGAACCTGCTCAATTTCGACAAGTTTTTTCAAAATTTAATCAAAATACCAAGTTTGTTTTGCATTACATTTAATAGTTATTCAAAATCTCCTGATAAAGGGGAAAATTATTAAATTGTAAACAGAAATTTTTTCCTTCAACCGAATTAGAAATTTTAATAATTTTCAAAATTATTAATAAAGAGATGAAAAAAATTACTATCCGTTTTTATGAAGAGTTAAACGATTTTTTACCGAAGGGAAAGGAAAAGATCCGGTTCGAACATTCATTTTCCGGTAATCCATCTGTTAAAGATATGATCGAATCGCTGGGTGTTCCTCATACAGAAATAGATTTGATTCTTGTAAACGGAAACTCTGTAAATTTTGACTACATTATTAAAAATTGTGACGATATCAGTGTATATCCGGTTTTTGAGTCTATTAATATTACCGGTATTCAGAATCTTCGTTCTAAACCTTTAAGAACACCGATGTTTATTCTCGATGTTCATCTTGGCAAATTAGCAAAGTTGATAAGATTATTAGGTTTCGATACACTTTATGAAAACGATTATGACGATATCCAAATTGTTGAGATAGCTGTAAGTCAAAAGCGGACAATTCTTACCAGAGATACCGGATTATTAAAAAGAAAAGAAGTTACACGCGGATATTTTGTACGGAATATTCATGCCGAAGAACAATTAAAAGAAATAATTCTCAGATTTGATCTTAAAAATTTAATTAAACCTTTTTCCCGCTGTTTGATATGCAACAATCTTTTAAGACCCATTCCGAAAAAGGATATATTAAGCAGAATTCCACCGAAAGTAAAACTTTTTCAAAATGATTTTTTTATTTGTGATAGTTGTAACAAAATTTATTGGAAAGGCACACATTATAAAAGAATGCTGGAAATTGTTGATATATCTCAGAATTCCTAAAAGTTATTATCTTCAAGGTCGCCGAGTAATTGTGCCGCAATCGTATTGAAGCGGCATCTTCGAATATGTACATATAACCTTTACTCATCTAACATTAACCTTTCCAATGTTTTCTAAAAGAGAAAAGGCAACTTTATCAGACCTTGAAAATGCAAAATTTTATCTTAAAATTATTTCTTTCTACGTTTCCCCTTTTTTCTGCTACCGTCATTTTCTCCGGCAACTTCAACCCTTATACGTCGGCCTTTAAATTTATTATTACGGAAGGAATTCAATACTTTGGCAGCATATTTTTCTCCTACTTCGAAAAATGAAAAATTATCTTTTACGTCTATGACCCCTATATTAATATCATGATCTTTTGTATTATCATTAATAATTCCAATAATCTTTTTAGGAACAACACCATCTTTTTTGCCTATGTTAATAAAGAATCTAGTATAACCGCTCTTTCCTTTTCTTCTATATTTATCATTGCGGCTGCCGCCGTCTCTTTTATCACGTTTGTTTCGTTTATTTTCTACTTTCTCATTAAGATCCGGAGCATTTTTATAATATTCCAGAAATCTGTTAAACTCCAACGATAAAAAGTGTTTAATTATTTGTTCTTTACTCAGCCATTCAAGTTTTTTATTGACTGCATCCATAAACGGAGCAATTTGAGCTTCATCCACTTCTACATTTTCCATTCTGTCAATTAACTTAAAAAGTTGTTTTTCGCATATTTCAGCTCCGGTCGGTACCAGTAATTTTTCGAATTTTTTACGAATAATCTTTTCTATTTGCGGTATCTTACTCTTTTCCCGGTAGTTAACCATAGCAATAGAGACACCTGATTTACCTGCACGTCCGGTACGGCCGCTTCTGTGAGTATACATATCAAGTTCTTCCGGTAAATTATAGTTAATTATGTGGGAAATATCGCTCACATCAATACCACGAGCTGCTACATCGGTAGCCACTAACATTTGCAAAGACCTCTCCCTGAAACGTTTCATCACATGTTCACGTTGCGCTTGCGAAAGGTCTCCATGAAGTGCATCGGCATTATATCCGTCTTTTATAAGTTTATCGGCAATTTCTTTGGTTTCCAACCTTGTACGGCAAAATACAATTCCATATATTTCCGGATTAATATCCGCAATACGCTTAAGGGTCAAATAACGGTCCTTGGCATGTATCTGATAATAGATATGCCGTATATTTTCAGCACCCGAATTCTGCTTTCCTATAACTATTTTTACAGGGCTGTTCATATAGTTTTGAGCAATGCGTGCCACTTCTTTGGGCATAGTTGCCGAAAATAGTAAAGTTCTCTTATTATCAGGTGTTTTTCCTAAAATACCGTCTAATTCATCGCGAAATCCCATATTAAGCATTTCGTCTGCCTCATCCAGAACAACTGTTCTGACATTAGTAATATTTGCAGCTTTGCGATTGATTAAATCGAGCATTCTTCCGGGAGTAGCAGTAATAATGTGTGTCCCTTTTTTAAGTGCCCTGAGTTGAGTGTCGATACTTGTTCCGCCATATACCGATACTACATGCAAACCTTTTATATGTTTCGAAAAATTCTGTAAATCTTTCGAAATCTGTATACACAGTTCCCGTGTCGGTGTTAATATTAAAGCCTGAACCGATTTATTCCGGATATCTATTTGCTCAATTATAGGCAAGCCGAAAGCGGCTGTTTTACCTGTTCCGGTTTGAGCAAGTCCTACTATGTCATTTTCTGTTTCAAAAAAAATTGGTATTACTTTTTCCTGAATTGGTGTTGGTTTTTTAAATCCCAACTCTTCAATCCCTTTCAATAAATTGGGCGACAAGCCCATTACATCAAATGTTAACATATTATCATTCCAAAAAATTAGGTGTAAAAATACGAAAAGTTAATCACGTGAGAAAACTAAAAATTATTAACCTTCTGTTATATAAACGGTTCCTTTACCAACTCCAATGGTTTTATAAATTTTTAATTAATCTTTCAAGTCCGCTTATAGTATTTCTTAAAAGATTAATCCTCAAAAC
>CAZXJG010000209.1:0-5191 GCA_964640985.1 uncultured Melioribacteraceae bacterium
CGAACAAAACTTATGAAGTAGAAGGTTTAATAAATTTACTTAACAGCTACAACTTCACCATTGATGAAAACGAACCGGACGATATTGAAGTTGCCCTTGACCCCGAATTGCTCGGCTCTATTTTTGAAAATTTGCTGGCAAGCTACAATCCGGAAACCGCAACAACCGCGCGTAAAGCCACCGGAAGTTTTTATACTCCGCGTGAAATTGTTAATTATATGACAACTGAAAGTTTGAAACAGTATTTAAAACAAAGTATTGGAAGCATCCTGCTTCCGAATAATAACAATAAACCAAAACAAGACGTGTCGGATACTTACTCGGATACTTACTTGAACCCGAACGATGAAATTATTATAAAACAAGGTAAACTACCCCATTGGCAACAAGACAATTCTTGGTACTTTGTAACTTTTAGGTTAGCTGATTCTTTACCAAAGGAAAAAGTTGAGCAGTTAAAAAAAGATCGTGAAAAATGGTTCGGAAAACATAAGAAAAAAGACAGAGAAGAATATTCAAAAGAAGAACTTAAAGAATACTATTATTTATTCTCAGAGCGTGTGGAAAAGTGGATGAATGCCGGATATGGCAAATGCGTTTTAAAAGATAAGTTAAATGCTGAAATTGTAGCAAACGCACTAAAACATTTTGAAGGAAAAAGATATGAACTTGATGAATGGGTAGTTATGCCTAACCATGTTCATGTTCTTGTAAAACCTTTTGAAAATTATCAACTAAGTGATATTACGCATTCGTGGAAATCGTTTACAGCTAATGAAATAAATAAAAATATCAATGCAAGCGGTCAACTTTGGATGCATGAATCATACGATCACATTGTAAGAAACGAAAAAGCGTTTGCAGCTATTAAAAATTATATTAGACAAAATCCAATAAAAGCTGGCATTGTACCGAAAATTGTACCGAAAGCTTCCAGCTTTCAAGAACAAAAGCAAAAAGAAGTCCCAAAGCAGGATGCTTTGGATACGTTGGATACGTTGTTCGATAGCAATTCAGAAAATCCTTTTGATAAACAGACAACTAAGAAGATAATTGATCTAATAAACAATTTACGAGTCGTTGACCCCGCTGTAGGCTCCGGTGCTTTCCCAATGGCAATGCTTAATAAACTTGTCTTTATTCTCAGCAAACTCGATCCGGAAAACAAGCAATGGAAGCAATCTCAAATTGACGGCGTTAAAAAATCCGTTAGCGATTCGGTAATTCAACGTAAACTTATTGAGCAGATAGAGAGGCAGTTTAAAGATAAAAACGCCGATTACGGACGCAAACTTTACTTAATTGAAAAATGTATTTACGGTGTGGATATTCAGCAGATTGCAGTGGAAATTGCCAAACTGCGGTTCTTTATTTCCCTTCTTGTTGATGAAAAAATTGATTTTGATAAGCCGGAAAACAATTACGGAATTGAACCGCTGCCTAATCTCGATTTTAAGCTGATGCAGGGTAATAGTTTAATTTCCACTTATGCCGGAATTGATTTTAACGATAAGGAAAAACCAAGCGAAAATCTTTTGCTTGATATTGACGAACCTTACAAAAAACTAATTAAAGAATTTGAAGAACTGAAACACCAATACCAAAACGAACCGGATAACATAACTAAAAAAACGCTGCGTGATAAAATTGATAAAGCAATTATTAAAATATTTGAAGAAAAATTAAGTGAACATTTCCCGGAGCTAAAACGAATTGAAGAAAATGCAAAACTATTCCCTAAAGAAGAGCAGCGTAAAAAATATATTACCGGAGAAAAACAAAAACTTACTAAAAAACTGGGCTTTGATATTGAACAAATTGAAAAAGATTTAACGGCATACACAGAAGGAAGAAAAGCGAAAAAATTCTTTTTGTGGAATGTATATTTTGCTGAAGTGTTTAATGAAAAACAAGGGTTTGATATTGTGATTGGGAATCCGCCGTATATAAAGGAAAGAGACAATGCTCACATTTTTGCACCCGTTAATTCTTCTGATTTTGGAAAAATTTGGCATCAAGGTAAAATGGATTTTTGGTATTATTTTCTTCACAAAGCAATCGATATTAAAAGTAAATATGGTATCATTGCGTTTATTACTCCCAGATACTGGATACAAAGTAGTGGTGCAACAAAACTTATTAACAGGATAAAAGATAATATCTATTTCTCATCTATTTTGGATATAGGCAAAATAAAGGTGTTTAATAGTGTCGTCGGACAACATATGGTTGCGATATACGTTTCAGAAAGATGTATTAAAACTGTTTATAAGCAAATTAAAAATACTATCGATGATATTTTTATTTCAATTAACACAGAAAATATATCTATTTCGTATATAGACACGAATCGTATTATTAATAATAACGAAATAAGATTCACTTTTAGCGAAGTGGATTTTATAAAGAATAATGAAATTTTAAATCTTGGTGATATATTAGATTGCTCGCAAGGTGTTGTTGAGGCACCAGATAAAATTTCACGAAAAGCATATTTGCCTAAAATTGTTAAAGATGTTTCGATAGGTGATGGTGTTTTTATTCTAAATCAAACAGAAATAACTGAAAAAGGATTGAATGATACTTTATTAAAACCTTATTTAGACCCTAATGCAGTTGGAAGATACTTTATAAATCATTCTGGTGAATATCTGATTTATTCCGATAAGAGCATTAAAGAGGAAATTAGATCTGGAAAATTTAAAAAAATAAAAGAGCATTTAGATAAATATAAACCTTACATAACTTCTTCTAATAAACCTTATGGTATCCATAGACCAAGAGAAAAAAAATACTTTGAAAATCCAAAACTTATATGTAAAGGAATGTTCTCATATCCGGACTTTACATATGATGCTGAAAATTACTATGTTGGTTTCTCTTTCACTGTTATGATTCAGAAAGACTCTAATTTTTTATTAAAATATGTGTTGGCAATTCTCAATTCAAAATTAGCACACTACTGGTTTTTTTATAATGGAAAAAGAAGGGGTGTAGGTTTTGATATTGGTGTTAAAAAATTCAGACAATTTCCTATTATTAAAACGGATTTATTATTTCAAAAGAAATTAGAAATCATTGTTGACCAAATCCTTGTTTCCAAAAAAGAGAATTTGCAAGCAGATACCACCGCCGAAGAGCGTAAAATAGACATAATGGTTTATAAGCTGTATGATTTAACTTATGATGAGGTAAAAATCGTTGACCCGGAATTTCCGTCAGCAAAAGAAGAGTATGAGAATTATGAGTGAAATTAAAAAAATAGCAATATTTCAAAAAAAAGAGATCAGAAAAACCATACATAATAGTGAGTGGTGGTTTGTTATAGAGGATGTGGTTTTTGCATTAACTGACTCAAAAGACCCTAAACAATACATTCAAAGAGTTAAACAGAGAGATGCTGAACTAAAAAAAGGGTGGGTACAAATTGTACATACCCTTTCGATTGAAACATCCGGTGGTCAGCAAAAAATGATCTGTGCAAATACAGAGGAAATTTTAACAGCAGAAATAAGCAAAGCAACCTTTGGAATGACGTCAAGCGAATATAAAGAATTGAAAAAATTAAAAAGAGAAAATTTAAAAGACCATATGAACGATCTTGAACTGATATTCTCTATGCTTGGCGAAAGAGCAACTACCGAAATAACTCAAACAAATGATTCGCAAGGTTTTGATAAACTGAAAGAAGACGCAAAAGACGGGGGTAAAATTGCAGGAGACGCCAAAAAAGCGTTGGAAAAAAAGACCGGTAAAAAAGTAAGTACAAATGAAAATTATCTTGATGCACACGAAAACAAAAAAAGAATAGAATAGATATGAACAATAATTTTATAACAAACACAGAAAAAACAATATCGCTAAAAGACCGCCTGCAAAAACTTATAAGTGCAAGCAGTGAGTTAAAATTTCTCGTAGGATTCTTTTATTTTTCCGGCTGGCAGGAGATTTATAAGGAGTTGTTAAAAAATGATAAAGTAAAACTTAAAGTTCTTGTTGGTCTTCAGGTTGATAAATATCTAACGGGAATTGTTGAGGTTGAAAACAAAGACGACAGCTTAAGTCGTGAAGAACATTTTACGCGATTTATAAAATCTCTTGGGTATGCAATAAACAATGCGGATATGGATAATGAAGAGTTTTATAATCAGATAGAATTTTTTATTAAACTTCTTGAAGATGAAAGATTGATAATTAAGAAAACGCTGAATCCAAATCACGCAAAAGTTTATCTCTTTAAGTTAGACGGGCAATTTCAAGACTTATTTAATATAAACGGGCAATTTATTACAGGCAGCAGTAATTTAACCAAAGCAGGTCTGCGCAGCCAGGAAGAATTTAATGTTGAAATTAGAGATTATGGTTTTGAAACAGCGGAAAATTATTTTGATGAATTGTGGAACCAAGCAATCCCGATAACAGAAGCGCCGAATGGTAGAAAGATCATCCTTGATTTTCTAAAAAACAAAACACAAACATCATTAATAACACCTTACGAAGCCTATGCGTATATTTTAAAAACATATATTGAATTGTACGAAAGCAAAAAAATAAATTCTTATCTCGACCGCATTCTTGAAGAAACCGGTTTTGAAAAATACACTTATCAAATAGACGCAGTAAACCAGGCATTAAACATTATTGAGACCTATAACGGGGTTATAATAGCCGATGTGGTCGGTTTGGGTAAATCGGTTATTGCTTCGCTAATTGCAAATCAGCTTGGCAAAAGAGGTTTAATTCTTTGTCCGCCCGGATTGATTGGCGATAGAAAAGAGAGCTCCGGCTGGTGGGAATACAAAAATAAATTCAAATTGTACTCTTTGGATATTGCAAGTTCCGGCAACCTTGAAGCGGAAGCCGAATCAATAAGAAAAAACAATACGGAATATGAAGTTGTAATTGTTGATGAAGCACATCGTTTTCGTAACCAGGACACTTCCGCCTATGAAGCACTTGCAGATATTTGCAGAGGAAAAATAGTAATATTATTAACGGCAACACCTTTTAATAACTCTCCGGCGGATATCTTTGCGTTATTAAAACTCTTTATTATTCCCGGACAATCAGGCATAACAATTGAACCGGACTTGGAAGGACGTTTTCATTCTTATAACTATCGTTTTAAAAATCTCTCCTTTATCCTAAAGAATCATAATTCGGCAAATACGGAAAAAAGAACAAAAGCAGA
>CAZXJG010000210.1:0-5105 GCA_964640985.1 uncultured Melioribacteraceae bacterium
TTAGTACACGTGAGTCGCGTGCAACATTACCCTCAATACCTGTTCCGACAATTGGAGCTTCTGCGTTAAGCAATGGAACTGCTTGGCGCTGCATATTCGACCCCATTAAAGCACGGTTAGCATCATCGTGTTCTAAGAATGGGATTAACGATGCGGCTGCACTTACTATTTGGGTAGGCGCAACATCCATTAATTGAATATTTTCGGGAGTAACAACCGGGAATTCACCTTTATGGCGACATTTAATTCTTTCCTTTAAGAAATTCCCTTGTTCATCGATAGGTGCATTTGCCTGTGCAATTGTGAATTTATCTTCCTCGTCCGCACTATAATATTTAACCTTTTTTGTTACTTTCCCTTTAACAACTTTTCTATAAGGCGTTTCTAAAAATCCATAATTATTAACGCGCGAATAAATTGTTAAAGAAGAGATAAGACCAATATTTGGACCTTCAGGTGTTTCAATAGGACAAAGTCTTCCATAATGAGAATGATGAACATCACGTACTTCAAAACCGGCTCTTTCCCTTGTTAATCCGCCAGGGCCCAATGCCGAAACTCTTCTCTTATGTGTTAACTCGGAAATAGGATTGGTTTGATCCATAAATTGAGAAAGTTGATTTGTACCAAAAAAGGCATTGATAACACTACTTAATGTTCTAGCATTAACCAGCTCTTGAGGCTGCATGTTTTCGGTATCGCGCATATTTATTCTTTCGCGGATGGTACGTGCCATACGAGCCAAACCAATATTATATTGCTGCATCAATTGCTCGCCAACGGTACGAACTCTTCTATTGCTAAGATGATCAATATCATCAACATTTATATTACCGTTTTTCAAATGAATTATGTTCTTAATAATTGCAAGAATATCATCAAATGTCAGCACTTTTACTTCATCGGGAATATTTAACTTAAGTTTATCATTCATTCTAAATCTGCCGACATCACCAAGGTCGTAACGTTTTTCGTTGAAGAAAAGTTTATCTATTAAAGCCGCCGCAGTTTCTACATCAGGGGCTTCTCCGGATCTTAATTGCCGGTAAATAGCAAAAAGAGCTTCTTCTTTTGACGTAGCCGTATCTTTCCGGAGAGTATTCAAAATAAGATCTTGATCAATAGCGGTTTCAGACTGAATAAGTTTAACACTTTTAATTTTAGAATTTTTAATATCTTCAATTATCTCTTCAGTCAGTTCCGTATCTTCTGCGGCAAAAATTTCGCCCGTAGTTGTATCGATAATATCATCGGCAGATAATCTACCGGCATGTTCTTTTTCATCTAAATTTTTTACATCAATTTTTTCTACCATTTTAAAAAGATTTAATATATCTTCATTGCTTTCATAACCAAGTGCTCTTAATAAAGTAGTAGCAGGGAATTTCTTCCTTCTATCAATATAAACATACATTATATGATTAATATCGGTAGCAAATTCAACCCAAGAACCTCTAAAAGGTATAATTCGTGCTGAATAGATAGGCGTTCCATTAGGATGAATTCTTTGAGAAAAAGCAACACCCGGAGATCTATGTAGCTGGCTTACTACAACCCGTTCGGCACCATTAATTATAAAAGTACCGCGATTTGTCATAAACGGAAGATTACCGAGATAAACTTCTTGCTCAACAGTATTTATATATTCTTCCGTTTCTTCATCTTTTGTTGACAACCTTAATTTTGCTTTAAGCGGAGCGCTAAAAGTTAAACCCCTTTCTTCACATTCCGCAATTGAAAATCTAGGCCTTTCTATATAATAACTAATAAAATCGAGCCGATAAAATTCTTTATTATCGAGAATAGGGTAATTAGCATTAAAAACCGCTTGAAGTCCTTTGTCTTCACGCTTCAGTGGATCTACTTTTAACTGCAAAAATTCTTCAAAAGATTCTAATTGTATATTTAGTAAATCCGGAGGATCAATAGCAGGGATAATGGAAGCAAAAGTTATTCTATTGGTTTTTTTATTTATTTTTATATTTTTCAATCCAGCCTCCTTAAAACTGTAATAATTAAACTTTCTGAATGAACGAAAAATGGCAAGGCGGATTATATACCACCTTACCACTTAGAGAATTTGAATTTATGGTATGTACAGAAGCTTATTTAATTTCGATTGTAGCTCCAGCTTCTTCCAATTCCTTTTTAAGCTTTTCCGCTTCATCTTTTGAAACAGCTTCCTTAATTGTACTTGGGGCAGAGTCAACTAATTCTTTAGCTTCTTTTAAGCCTAAACCGGTATGTGCACGTACAACTTTAATTACATTTATTTTCTTTTGACCAAATGAAGCTAATACAACATCGAATTCGGTTTGTTCTTCAACAGGAGCATCAGCGCCATTATTCGCAGCAGCACCCATTACAACCGGAGCCGCAGCTGTAATACCAAATTCATCTTCTAATGCATTTTTTAATTTGGTGGCTTCAACTAAAGTTAACTCTTTAATTTTTTCTACTATTTCAGTTATTTTGTCTGACATATTAAATTATCTCCTAAATTATTTAATTTCATTTACAAATTGTTACGCAGCTTTTGTTTTACTTATTTCATCAACAAGCCCAACTAAATCTCTTAAAACTGCATTGATTGAGCCGACAATTCCAGAAGCCGGTGAAGCAATACTTCCGATAATACCCGCCATCACCTCTTCTTTAGTAGGCATAGATGCCAGTATATCTAATTTGTCTTCATCATAGAATTCAGATTCAATATAACATCCTTTAAAAATAAATTTTTTATTATTTTTAAAATATTTTTTGATAATTTTAGCCGGAGCAACAAAATTTTCACCGGCAAAAGCTACACCTAACATTCCTACTAATTTATCTTTGAATTTATCGTAACCGTTAACTTCATCTATTGCTCTTTTAAATAAGGTATTTTTAAATATTTTATAAGTCACATCTTCTTTTTTAAATTTCCGTCGAAGTTCAGAAATATCGGCAACGTTTATACCATTATAATTCATAAGATAAACACCGGAAGCATTTTCAAGGTATTCCTTTATTTCTGCAATCATCTCCGTTTTTTCGGTTTTATTCATATTTCACCTAAAACAATTAACTTTTCTTTTTTTAAATAGATAGAAGCATTTTTTTACGAGTGCGTAAACTTTTATTTAACAGATGCAACTGCATCGTCTTTTCCAATTTCAAGCCCAGGGCCCATAGTACTGGATAGGTATATGCTTTTAACATATTGTCCTTTTGCGGCAGAAGGTCGCATTTTAATAATCGTTTGTAAAAAAACTTTAACGTTATCTACTAACTGGTCATTATCGAAAGAAAGCTTACCTAAAGCAGCATGAACAATTCCTGTTTTATCAACCCGAAATTCTATTTTACCGGTTTTCACTTCTTTAACAGCTTTTTGAACATCTTTGGTAACCGTACCGCTTTTGGGGTTGGGCATTAAGCCTCTCGGACCAAGTATTCTACCAAGTTTACCAACTTCGGGCATGGCATCAGGTGTTGCGATAATTATGTCTACATCTGCCCAGCCGCCTTTTATTTTTTCAATATATTCATCAAAACCGGCGTAATCGGCACCAGCTTTAATAGCGGTTTCTTCATCAACGCTTTTAGATAACACTAAAATTTTTACCTCTTTACCTGTTCCGTGAGGCAACGATACAGTTCCTCTAACCATTTGATCGGCATGGCGGGGATCAACACCTAATCTAACGGCACAATCCAGCGATTCGGTAAATTTAACATTTGAATATTTTTTTAATGTCTCAACAGCATCATCAATGGAATACTCTTTTTTTAAATCAACTTTCTCTTTTAGTCCCTTAACTCTTTTAGAAACTTTCATAACTTAACCAAATTATTTTTATTATTTTTTAACTGTAATTCCCATGCTTCGTGCAGTACCTGCTATCATATTAATTGCGTGTTCAATATTATCTGCATTTAAATCAACCATCTTAGTTTCAGCAATTTCCTTAAGTTGTTCATAATTTACTTCGGCAACTTTAGTTTTATTAGGTTCAGGTGAACCTTTTTCTATATTTGCCGTTTTTTTAAGAAGTACTGCTGCGGGTGGGGTTTTAGTAATAAATTTAAACGATTTATCTTGATAAACAGTAATAACAACCGGAATAATCAACCCTGCTTTATCGCTTGTTTTTGCGTTAAATTGTTTACAAAACTCCATAATATTAACGCCTCTTTGTCCTAATGCAGGCCCAACTGGCGGCGAAGGATTTGCATGACCTGCTGGTATTTGTAACTTAATATATCCATCAATTTTTTTAGCCATTAGTTAACCTATTTTGATTTATTTTTCCAATTCTGCTTGAACAAAATCTATTTCGACCGGAGTTTTTCTTCCAAATATCGAAACCATAACTTTTATTTTCATTTTTTCTTCATTTACTCCGTCAACCAAACCTGAAAAATTTTTAAAAGGTCCGTCAATAATTTTAACAAAATCATTAGTGCGGAAAATCGTTTCTGCCCTTTCAACATCCTCGTCTTGTTTAACCCTGCCGATAATTCTTTTTACTTCATCGGGTTGTAAAGGATTTGGATGATTTTTAGTTCCTAAAAAATTCATCACCGAAGGAATGTTTACAATAAAGTCTATTATTTTATTATCTAAATCGGCTTGAATAAGAAGATAGCCCGGAAAAAAATTTTTGGTTTTTGTCCGTTTTTTGCCATCTTTTACTTCGAAAACTTTTTCGGTAGGCACTAAAATTTCAACAATTCGCGCACGTAAATATTCATTATCTTCTAATTCAGCTTCTAAAAGATTCTTTACTTTATTCTCATGTCCGGAAAATGTTCTTATAACATACCATTTTAAATTATTTTCTTCCAACTTTAAAACAAACCTCTAAATATTTGTGCAATAATCATATCTATACCATAGGTGAACAGTGCAATAAGCAAACAAACAACAATCACCACATTTGTAGATTCTTTTAACTCATTTTTGGTTGGCCAAGTTACTTTTTTCATTTCTTTGACCACATCATTAAAAAAGTCAGTTATTTTTTTTTTCATATTTTTCTAAGCCGCAATAATTGTTTTTGCACGTCAGGAGGGACTCGAACCCCCAACCTGCGGTTTTGGAGACCGCTGCTCTGCCAATT
>CAZXJG010000211.1:0-2140 GCA_964640985.1 uncultured Melioribacteraceae bacterium
AATTATTTTATTCTGAGAAAACTTGGTTAGGTTAATCCCGTCAATAAATACTTCCCCGCTTGTCGGTTCATCGAGTCCCCCTAATAAATTAAGCAATGTTGTTTTACCGCATCCCGAAGGACCGACTATTGCAGTAAATTCACCTTTTTCAAATGATAAAGAAATATCATTTATTGCATGAACCGGTACAATTGATTCATTATAAATTTTAGTCAAATTTTTTGTTTTAATTATACTCATAATTTTATCGATTTTTCTATTATAAAAATTTGTACTCAGCGATTCAGAGTTAAATATTTTTGATACTGAATCGTTTAAAGTAGCAGCCAGCTCCGCCCGCAGGATATCAGACAATTGCATCTTTAATAACAGTCTAACCTCCCACTATTCCAGCGTTCCAACCTTTCCATTTTTCCCCATTCCAATTTTCCTATTTCCTTACACATTCATTCTAACAGCTTCAGCAGGATTTAATTTAAGAGCTTTTCTAGCAGGTAAAATTGAAGCCGTTATTGCAGTTATAATTACTAATGAACCTATCAAAATATAATAAGTAACCCCGAGCATCGGATGTACAAACGAACTGTAACCGAGTGCATTGAATCCCTCCGAAACAGCCGACAGATCTATGCCGGTTTTATGAGTAATGGTTATTGCAATCCAGCTAATAAAAAGTCCTGCCGTTCCTCCTGTAATTGATAAGAAAATAGTTTCAAGCATTATCATTAAAAATATTTTCAGTTTACTCATTCCAATTGCCATCAGCATTCCAAGTTCTCTAACCCTTTCCATTATAGCCATCAGCATTGTATTAATGATACCGAAACTTAACGCTACAAGAATTATTATAAGGAATATCATCGAATATTGAATAAGCATTTCGTTAAGTAATTTCAATGCAGGTTGAATTTCCACCCAAGTTTCTACGTTTAATTTTTTTTCGTTTATTGCTCTGCTGAAAATCTTTTTAATTTTATTTGCTACATAACCGGTCTGGTTGTTATTGTTTAACAAAACGGCGATCTCTGTTGTTTGCTTTGCAGGAAAACCGATTAATCTTTTCAAGTCGCTTTTTAAAACAAAAACATTGTACAAATCGAAGTTTGTACTTTCCGTTTTGAAAATTCCGACAATCTTGAAAGCTCCGTAGGTAATATTACCGGACATATCTAATGCGGTAATCACAATTTTCGATTTTACTTTTACATTTAATTTATCGGCTAATTTTTGTCCTATAAAAATTTGATATTTTTTATTAGGTATTAAATAAGTTCCCTTAATTACTTTTTTGTAAAGGTCGGTAACGTTTTTTTCCCTTGCAGGGTTAATTCCATTAATGGTTATTCCGGCACCGGTAATAGCGGAACTAACCATAGCCGTACTTTTAATTCTCGAAGTTATTGCCCGTACACCCTTTATTTTCTCAATTTTTTTAATAATTAAATCCGGCGAACTTATGGTATATTTAACTTCGTTATCTAACATATATTTCGGATTATGAAGTTGTATATTGGAAATTTGCGTTTTAATGGTAGCACTAATTTGATGCTGAACCATTCCGTTAGCAAAAGCCAAATAAAACAGACCTCCTAATAATCCGAGCGCAATAGAAAGAATTACAACCAAACTTCTTAATTTATTCCGCCAAACATTTTTCCATGCAATTGAAAATAACATAAAATTTACGTTTAACTCCTCATAGCTTTTAAAACATCAAATCTTAAAAGAACCGAAAGCGGATATATTACCGCAATAATGGAAATAATAATCACCGAAATTGTTTGAATAATAAAAATATCGGGGTTAAGTGAAAAAGGAAGTATCGGTTCAGCCCCAAATGCTATCATATAGGATGCAAGATCTCCGGTTAAAGGTATCGGATGATAAAATAAATAAAGCAGCAAAGGATAAGCAATTAATAATCCCGTTAGAATTGCTACAATACCGATAAAAATTGTTTCCCAAACAACCATCGCCAAAAGTTTTGTCTTCTTCATTCCTACGGCAATCATAATCGCAAATTCTTTTCTTCTTTCCATCGTCATCATCATAACCGTTCCGAAAACACCGAATCCGATTACCATATAAAGAATAGCAATCATAATAATACCGCCGACGTTATCGCTTTCTATAGATTGTA
>CAZXJG010000211.1:2150-5085 GCA_964640985.1 uncultured Melioribacteraceae bacterium
ATTGTACCATTTCGCGGTTCATTTCCTGCCAAGGCATTACTTCATAATTTGCACCCAATTTTTCCCGGAGCATTGTTATTGTTTTATCCATATCCCCCGGATTATTTAACATCAATGAAATAGAAGTAATACGATTCGGTGCGGCATAAAAATATTGACTTTCCTTTAACGGCATTAGTATTAGTTGATTATCCAACTGCGGTATCGGGAAATGGAATATCCCTTTAATCGGGTATTTTGCAGCCGCCGTAATACCGTGATAACCTTGTCCGATTAGTACCAACGTATCGCCCACACTAAGCCGCAAAAATTCGGCTAATTTATCTGAAACAAGAATTGCTTTGTCGCTGCTTTTGAAATATTTTCCTTTAATAATTTTTTCAGAATAATGGTTTAAACTATCTTCTAATTTCGGCTCTGTGCCGATTATCACCGCTCCTTTTGTACGTTTACCTGAAGAAGCAAGGGCAAAAGATTCAAGACGCGGGATAGATAATGTTAAATTTTTATCATTCGATAAAAGATTGCGGAGTTTTGCGGTTTCAACAAAGGTTTCGTTTATCGATTTATTATTCCAATAACCTTTTTTATGTATCTGTATATATCCGGTTGAAAGTTTTACAACATTGGCAATCATATTTGCATAAGACCCCTTTTGCATTGAACGTGTAAATAGCGAAAGAACAATAGCAATAAAAATTGAAAACATAATCAGAATTGTACGTCTTTTATTACGCCAAATATTTCTCCATGCCATTTTTATAATTGTATTCATCTTTTAACGTAGTCTTTTCATATTCTGTTGAGAAAAAAACCTATTGGATATCGGTTTATTAAATACAATATCTATTAACTTAAGTACTGTTCTCTTCCCTTTTTTATCCATAGGGATCATAGTTAATTTTGTAGGTAAAGTTCTATTGCCCATTTTTTTGATTTCACTGCCTAATTGTTTATTTATTAAAGTACCTGTTTCATCAAAATATTCAATCTGCAACTCAAAATATCCTTTTTTTGAAATCCACATAATAATTTTATTCCAAACCACAGCGGCATTGGACTTTGGTGTTAGTTCAATTTTATAACAATCATAACCGTTAATTTTTTCAGAACCTATAATTTTGTGTGTGTAATCAACAACTATCGACGATTCTTTTAATAAATCGTTATTTGTAAAATCCGATCCCATCCACGATTGCATCATCATCGAAGGCGGAATTTTAATTATTCTCCCTATCGACGGCATCCAGTTCCACATTTCATTCTTCCGTTTAAGAAATACTTGTCCCTTTTCCCGCGCCGGTGCAGTAATCAAAATCATATAATAATCGTTACCTTTCGACCACATTTTTATTGTAACCTCACGCGACCAACCTGGACGAATAATTGTCATTTTACTTAAACTTATTGATGTTTTACCCATTTGAAGGTCATTTGCTTTTCGCACAATTTGTGTTGCATTTTGCCCGAATAATAAAAACGGCATAAAAACAAACAAAAGTGAGAAAAATATCTTTTTCAAAATAAATGCTCCTTATTTTTATAATGACTAAACGTTCAGTCAAAACATAATTTAAATATATGTTATTGTCAAGAGAAAAATAAATTTTCATCTTGACAATAACAAAACAAAAAAATATTATTACTATTGAACATTTATTCAATTAGAAATGCCGAGAACAAAAGAACAATTACAAGAAATAAGAGAAAAAACCGAAAAGCTAATATTATACACTGCTTTGGAGTTATTTGCCGAAAAAGGTTTTAACGGAACTACAATAAGTGATATTGCTGCAAAAGCGGGCATATCAAAAGGATTGGTATATAACTATTTTAGCAGCAAAAAAAAATTATTGGAAGCCGTTTGCAAAACTCTTTTAATTGAAATGGACAAGATATTCAAAGCAATTGAACAAATTGAAGATCCTTACAAAAAAATAAAAATATTGATTGATGTTACATTTGCTCAGATAGAAAAAGAAGAAAAATTTTGGAGATTGTATATGGATTTCAGTCTTCATCCCGAAGTAAAAGAAATTGTAAATAAAATAACTGCCGATTATTTGGACACGGGATTTAAAATGCTTGAGAAGATATTCCGCCGAATTGGTATTAAGAATCCTGTTAATGAAGCTAAATTATTCGGTGCCATTTTAGATGGAATGTGTTTCCACTACGTTTTCAACAAAGAAAATTATCCTTTAAAACAAATGAAACGTTTTCTGCAAAAAAAATACAATAAAGAATCACTTGAAAAATTGAAATGACCCTAACCTGGACAAGCCAGAACCAAAAAAGGATATATTGTAGCAAAAATTTAACGGTACAAGTAAATTTTGAAGTATGAATGTATGTGATGTATGACTGTTTGTCTGAAGAACACTGTACGTATGATCTTGCCATACAATCCCAGCGCGGTAAACCGCAAATCGAGAAATTATGTTACTCCCTGCCGATATACTGAAACTAATGCATTATTTTAAATTTCTAATTAACCTATTTTTGTTGCCGCCACCGACCATTCGGTGGCAAAAACCGATGGTAATTAGTGCCGGTAAGGGGGTGGAATAGAATAACTTGCCTATAATACAAGAATAAGTAACTGTTATTAAATACTTTAGGAGTTGTAATTTGATAACTTATTTTATTCCACCCCCTAAGTAAATCTTGTATCCAAAAATTAAAGTAAAAATACACTGTCCTTTTGATTCGGATATAGTGTTCGGAAGAGAATTTTTTTATTTTGAAGAGAATGAATCTTTTGAGATATCTTAATCGAAGAACTAACGCTTCGATATCTCAGAAATTCAAAATATTGTTTTTTGTAACAAAATTGACAATCAAACTATCATCATTCCCTTTGAAAAAGAATAAAGATTCAACACCGATTTTCGCAGGTCGTTAAAGTGTCATAATTATCCCATATAATTTAAGG
>CAZXJG010000212.1:0-5066 GCA_964640985.1 uncultured Melioribacteraceae bacterium
AAGCCCCCTATGGGGGCAAACCAAAGCCACCTTCTAAGAAGGTGGATTATTTACTTGAACTGCTTCGTAGTTCGGCTGTGTTTTCCCTTGACTCCCGTGCAAATAAGAACAAATTTAAATGCCGTTAGCTTTGGTTGAAAAAACAAATAGTCGAATTTAGTTCCGCTGCAGCCAGTCAACTAATTTAATGAATTGAATTTCCTTTTTTTCCCCGTACCATTCAAAAGTTTCAACCGCCGAATAATTTTCGGTAATAACAATAAGATTATTGCAGTTAAGTTCTTTTGATGCTTCGAGCAAAGCACGTTTTTCACTATTGGAAGTCTTGGGGTCGTCAACATTTACCGAAACCTGGATAAGTTCTTCTGTTGAGTTATTATTTTGAATAACAAAATCAACTTCATATTTCTGCTTCCAGTAAAATAATTTTTTATTTGTAGAAAATGTTCTACGAAAAATTTCGATAGCGACAAGATTTTCTAATTTTTTCCCTTCATTTGCAGAAATATTATATCCGACGCTTTCGATGAAACCATTATCGATAACGTAAGTTTTTTTATTCGAGCCTAATTGCTCCTTTAGTTTAAATGAAAATCTTGGAATTTGAAAAAATATCATTGTATTCAAAAGATAAGCGAGATATTTTGAGACGGTTCGTTCATTGTATTTTACCAATCGGGAAAGCGTCCTTATTGAAGTTTCTCCGCCGGCGTTCGAAATAAGAGTCGCCGCTATTTTATCCACCATTAATGGGTCGCGGGGTTTATACCTTGAAATAATATCTTTATAAATTGTATCTCTAAAAAGCATTTTCAAATATTCGTTAGAAGTGATTTTTTTTGTTATTATTTCCGGATAACTCCCCGTGTTCAGCATGTCGTAAATTATTTCCTTTTGGGCTGATTCGCCTTTGAATTCGGAAGCGTTTAATAACTCATAAAACGAAAATGGGAAGATATTTATAATATAATTTCTTCCGGTAAGATGCGTTGATAATTCGCCGGAAAGCAAATTTGAGTTGCTGCCGGTTAATACTAACTTTCTGCCGTTTCGCTGAAGTCTGTTTACGAAGAGTTCCCATCTATGCAAATTCTGAATTTCATCGAAAAATATAATTTTGGGTGCGGAATAAACAGCATCCACTGCAGTGATTATTTCGTCGTAGTTTTGTAAATCAAATAATCTTTCATCGTCGAAATTAACATAGCCGAAATTAAATCTATTTAACGCATGCAAACCGAAGAATGATTTTCCCGCTCTTCTCGGTCCGATAATTACATTTATTAGTCCGGAATCAATATCTAACTTTTGATTCCGCTGAATATATTCGGCGGAAATTAACCTATCGCGTTCGTTTTTTTGTTGAAAAATTACATCACGTAACATATTATACATTAAAACTTGTTAAAAATGCTGTATTACAATGATAAGAATACATAAAAATGACAAGTTTTTCAAATTAAATCTTTTTGGAATGATGCTGTGTTCAGGTACTGGTGGGTTTATTTGTTGTCGAGGACCATTCCTCAATATTTCGTGTTATCAGTGATTTAGCTTTGGTGTTGGAGCTGGAAAGTTTTTCCGTCAAGGAATGGTCCTTGACGTTCGTGCAACGGATGATTTCCCCTTGGTTGTCGAGAACCATTGCTCGACATCGAAGCGGAAATTAAACTACTTCGTAGTTCGGCCGTGTTTTCCTTGACGTCCGGGTAACAAAATCCGAAAACCAATTTGCAAAAAGTATATATTAAAAATATACCCTCGCATCTTTGTGATCTTAACAAAAACAAATAATACGAGGGTTCAGAATCCATTAGCGTTTTTAAGTTACGACTAAGCTATTCTAATTAATTTGGAGAATCTTTCCTCTCGAATACTTCTTGCCAAGTATTACGGAGTCCAGAAAGAATCTTATAAACCAATCCATAATTCCCTTTGCGAGTCTGTTCTTGTGTGAATTGATAAATTTTTAGCAATTCAATTGATATTTCTCTTGTTTCCTCGGTTTCATAATTTAATGCATAAATTAATTCGGAAATAGCTTTGTTAGTCATAACCATATCTCCCTTCTGACAATTAAGAAGAGCGAAGTCATAGACTTTAAGGAGAAGTTGTTTTGGTGTAGCCTCCATTATTTCTTTTACAAGATATGGATTAGCTCGCTTCGATTTTTTCCTAAGCGTTGCTGTATTTATCATTTTTATCTCTGTTTGATTAAAAATAAGTTAATAAAAATTAAAATTATTGGAACAGTTTTAATACTTGCTGCGGAGAAACATTTAACTGCGCTAGCATAGCAGTAGCCGCTCGTTGCATAATTGTTCCTTTTGTAGCTTTTAACTGTTCAAGCGCCATATCCGCATCAAAAATTCTACTAACACTTGCTTGCGCATTTGTCATAGCAACGTTTAAAGTATTCTCTTTGATATCAAGTCTTTGTGTAAAGTTACCGATATTACCAAGAGCATTTGATACTACACTTTTAAGACTACTAAGTGCTGTTTGAAGAGCTGCCGTTGAATTAGTACCGGTTGTAGTAGAAAGTGTTGAAGCCGATACATTTACAAAACTGGTAAGAGATGCCGAAACGCTTGTTGAGGCACCGGCACCACCGGAACTTGCAAGACTACTGGAAAAATTAAGATTAATATTATCACTGCTTTCACCTACTTGGAATAAAAATCCTATTTGTGCACCAGAACCTGACAATAAAGAAGTGTTATTGAATTTTGTGGTGGTGAAAATAGAATTCATTTCATTAGCAAGGGCTTTGATATCATTTGCCAATGAAGTTGCGTCGTTTGTCGGGTTTGTTGCATCGGATAATTTCCCGTCAATTTTTACTAATAAGTCATTAATACTTAAGAGTGAACCTTCTGCAGTTGAGAGAAGATTTTTTGCAGCGGCAATATTATTTTGTGCACCTTTCATAACGGCAATTTTACCTTTGAGAGATGTACCGATATTAAATCCTGAAGTATCATCAGCTACTTGCAGAATTCTTTTGCCGGATGCCATCCTTAATTGTGCTTTTGATGTCTCCTGGTTAACTTTTGCAAGTTGATTGTAAGCCATCAAAGCATCAATGTTGGTGTTTACTCTGAATCCCATTTTTAACTCCTTTTAATTAGTTCTTAAATAAATCCCTTTATTGGGAAAATTCTTTTAATAATTCCTTTTTAACTTCGCTTATAAGTGATTGCCAATCACCAAATTTTGATTGACGAAATAATCTCATGGTTGGATACCACGGACTTTTATGTGATTTGTCAAACCATCGCCAGTCGCTTACCGACGATAATAATGTCCAAACTTTTTGTCCTATTGCACCGCTTAGATGTGCAACAGAAGTATCTATTGATATTACCAGATCAAGATTTTTTATAATAGCAGCCGTATCATTCATATTGTTGATTTTATCCGATAAATCGATAATGCCGTATTCAATCATTTTATTTTTATTCCGCTTTACTATTTCTTCCGTTTGTAAACCGAAAAAGTTTATCCCCTTAATTTTTGTTAATTGAGCAAATTCTTCTATGGGGCATGAACGATGTGCATTGTTTATAGGTTTTTTTCCTTCCCATACTATACCTATCTTTTCCCCGTTATAATTTTTAAAAAAGTTTGTCCAACCGTTTATTTTTTCCTGTTTGATAATTATATAAGGTGATAGTCCTTTGTGGATTATATTATTAGCTATTAAGAAAAGTGGGATACTTAGTAGAGGTAAATAATAATCATAATCGATATCAGGATCATTGACCGTTTTACGTATAAGTACTTTATCTATCCCGATGCAAGACTGCATTAACTCGGCAATTTCACCATGGCATTCTAAAATTACATAAGCTCCTAAATCTTTTATATCTTTTAAATATCTGCTGAATTGTATGGTGTCGCCTAAACCTTGTTCGTCATGAATTAAAATTCTTTTTCCATAAATATTTGTTGTTTTCAACTTCGGTTTACTAAAATACCTTGTTAAATAATCGTCTATCTTTATTCTCCATTCATATTCTAAGAACCCATTTTTAAGATTTCCCTGTTTAAGAAGAACTAATGCCTTATTATAATGAGCGGCGGCACTGTTTGGATTAATAAAAATAGCCTTATTATATGTTTGTAACGATTGGTCATATTTCCCAAGCGACATATAACAATTACCGAGGTTTATTTGAGCATCTAAATAATTTTTATCTAATTGTACGGCAAGTTCTGCATTTTGTGTCGCTTCATCTAATTCCCATAATAATTTTTGTACAACACTCAAGTTGTTATAAAGTATGGCTTTTGAGGGGTCAATTTTTATTGATAGTTTAAATATTGCTTCAGCTTCCTCAAATCTTTTTAATTCCTGAAAAACTAATCCTATGTTGTTATAAGTATCAACATCATAGTTATCAATCAATAAAGCTTGGTTGTAATATTTTAAAGCTTTATAAAAATTATTTGTGAGATGGTAACAATATCCTAATAAGAAATATGCTTTTTTATTTTTATCGTCAATTTTTAATATTTTGTTGTAAAGCTTAATTGCAGCAGCAATATTCCCATTTTCAGTGTAAACAAAAGCTTGTTTAAATAAAGGGTCTAAGTCTATTTCTTCATTAATTTGAAACTCAACGTCATCTATCGGTTTATAATTTATCATATCTTTTACGGGCACAGTAATTTCTCCAATTTATTTTTTATTGTGAGAATAACATTTCCCCAATTGCCGGGTGTTGCTTGTCTAAAAATTTCAACTTGTGAATACCAAGGAGAATCATTCCGTTTTAACATCCAACGCCAGTCGGGTGAAAAAGGAAGTAAAAGCCAAGTGTTTTTTCCAAGGCTGCCTGAAAGGTGAACAATTGATGTATCAACAGTAATGATTAAATCCAAATTATTGATAATAGCGCCTGTTACTGAAAAGTTTTTTAATTGACCGCTTAAATCAGTTATATTTTTGTGATTAACTATAAAAGTTTTCTCTTTTTTGTTTAACGATTTTTGCAGTACATAGAATTTTACATTTTTGATTAAAAATAATTGTTCTAAATTTTCAATTTCCATCGATCTGT
>CAZXJG010000213.1:0-3064 GCA_964640985.1 uncultured Melioribacteraceae bacterium
CGGCAATTTTACGCCGAGTATTCTTTGAAATTTATTAATCACGGTTGTCATGCCGGCGCCGGCTGTTATAATAATATCGTTAGGACCTGCATTAACATGATCTTTAATTATTTCATGAGCTTTGTAATAAGCACGAGTCATTGTTGTCCCGGTAACACTTGTTTCGGTATGTGTATTACCTATAAAAGGGGCGAATTCGTTAACCATTTTTTCTTCAATCGGTTTGTACAATCTTCCGCTTGCTATCCAATCGGCATATATGATTCTTTTCATTCCGAAAGGTGAAGTAAACGTTTGGTTGATACCGATAATATTTTTTCTAAATTTAGAGAAGTATTTTTCAAGTTCCGACATTATGATCTCCTTAAAAAAATGGTCATATAAAAATAATAAAATTCATAATAAAAGAATATTTGACATTGTAAAAGATTTATTTTAAAGTAAGCAGATTTTTTAGCAAATTATTTCGGTGTCAATTCCAACGGTACTTTGGTACAAATAAAATTATAAAAAAAGCCCAACTTTAAAAAATAAAGTCAGGCTTTAGTCAGAGTAATTATTTCAAGCAAATGTTTTAGGGGGTGGAATAGAATAACTTGCATATAACACAAGAATAAATAACTGTTATTAAATACTTTAGGAGTTGTAATTCTTATTTTATTCCACCCCCTTAACCGAGATAAACCTTTAAGCTTTTACTGCGTGAAGAATGACGGAGTCTCATCAAAGCTTTTTCTTTAATTTGACGAACACGTTCACGTGTTAAATTTAAGATTTCACCGATTTCTTCTAAGGTAGCGGAATATTCGGAGTTAATGCCGAAATAAAGACGGATTACCTCAGCTTCTCTATCGGTTAATGTAGAAAGTGCTCTGTCAATCTCTTTTTTTAAAGAATCGTTCATCAAGCTGTTATCGGGTTCCGGCTGTTCATTATTAGACAAAACATCAAGCAGCGAACTTTTGTCGTTATCCGATTGAGAAAAAGGAGCATCAACAGATACATGCCGGCCGGCGTGTTTTAAAGCATAAGCAACTTCATCTTCACTCATTTCAAGTTCTTTAGCAATTTCTTCGTGAGTCGGTTTCCTTTCTAATTCCTGCTCTAATTGACTTGCAGCTTTGCTAATTTTAGTTATAGCTCCAACACGGTTTAAAGGTAACCTTACCATTCTCGATTGATCAGCAATAGCCTGCATAATTGACTGTTTTATCCACCATACTGCATAAGAAATAAATTTAAAACCACGGGTTTCGTCAAATTTTTGAGCTGCTTTTATTAATCCTATATTCCCTTCGTTTATTAAATCGCCAAGCGAAAGACCTTTATTTTGAAATTGCTTGGCAACACTTACAACAAATCGTAAATTTGCTTTGGTTAATTTGTCCAAAGCATCTTGGTCGCCCTTTTTAATGCGTGATGCAAGTGAAATTTCTTCGTCCGGTGTAATAAGGTCGACTTTACCGATTTCTTGTAAGTATCTATCTAAACTTTGGCTTTCACGGTTTGTAAATTGTTTTGTGATTTTCAATCTTCTTTTCTCCTTAATTTTTAAAACGAAATAGTATTAAAGCATCGGTATTTTTTGGAAAAGCTTAATACACACATATATGTTTGGTAGAAGATAATATTTCCTATTAGTATAAAATGTTAATTTGTGTAAATTTTTCACCTTTTTTGTAAAAAATTATACAAAAAAAACATTACAAAGTTTCAAAGCTAATAAATTTTGATATTAAAAACATTTAAATGTTTTTCCATACAATCATTCTATCAATGTTTATATTAATTCCCTTTCAAGAAATCTCCCCGTTTTCTTTACGGAGAAAACAAAAATATTGTGCGAATACTATACTATAGCATTCTCGAAAAATTAATTGTTTATTGTTCGTAATTAAATTTTTTCCCGATATAGTTTATAACGACAGCTTTCCCGGAGTGATGTTCACCCTCGTCAAGTAAAATAGTTTTTTTATTAAATGTTTCAATTTCCAATTCATTAAAATCGGTGTAAATATCTTCTAACGAGTAGAGAAGTTCAATATTTTTCGGACCTCCGGTTTTATATTTAATCTGTTCTTCTGCATAAACTTGTAAAATTATTTTACCATCGGATTTAAGTGCTAAAATCAATTTTTCATTGACCGTTTTACGTGTTTGGGCGGGTAAATGGACAAAAATATTGACAATAACATCATAATAATTATTAGGCAAATCAATTTCGGATAAATCTTGAACCGTATAATTTATATGAACATTATTTTCTTTTGCAAGATTTTCAGCTTTTTGTTTCGCGGAAACGCTATAATCGAATGCATCTACATTCCAGCCGAGCCGGGCGGCAAAAACAGCATTTCTTCCTTCACCTGCGCCGATAAATAATATTTTACCGGGTTTAAGCGAAGTTAAGTTATCTTTTAAAAATTCATTTGGTCTTTTCCCATAAACATAATTTTTTGCACTATAACGTTCATCCCAAAAATTTTTCATTTTTTTAATCCTTTGTCTGGATAATCCGAACCGGTTTGTTTGATAATGTGTAAACATAACTAATTTTACTTAGATTATTAATTTCAATATTTCTTGTTATTTTGGATTTATTAATAAAAATCAGAATATTTTTTTGTTAAATTTGTTTTTTTTTGAGTATATAATATTGAGATATACTACATTTACAAAATCCGGATAAATTTGTTGATTGATAAAAAACACAAAAGGAGATTAAAATGATTGATAGTGAAAAGATTATTATAGTAGGGGACAGAGTTTTAATAAAACCCGAAGAAAACACACAAAAAACAAATAGCGGATTATATTTACCTCCTAATGTAATAGAAAAAGAACAAGTTCAAAGTGGTTATGTAATAAAAGTTGGCCCGGGTTATCCGATTGCATTTTCAAATGAAGATGACGAACCTTGGAAAGAAAAAGATGCAACAAAATATATTCCGCTTCAAGCAAAAGAGGGGGATTTAGCTCTTTATCTGAAAAAAGACGCAATCGAATTAGAACTGGAAAATGAAAAAATGATGATTGTTCCTCAAAAAGCAATTCTTTTATTGCT
>CAZXJG010000213.1:3084-4429 GCA_964640985.1 uncultured Melioribacteraceae bacterium
GCCGAATGTCGAAAGCTGAAAAAGATTTTCTCGATTTTATTAAAAATCACGAAGCCAAAGTAATTCCGAAATCAATAGCTTATAATATAAATTATTTTGATGCTTCGGTTTCGGGTGATGAAAAAATTTATAAAAAAGCCGAACAATATGATTTGGAATTGAACAGAATTTTGTCTGATAATAAATCGTTTAATTATTTGACTCAATTAAAAGAAACAAATGAAATTACCAATTCTGTTCTTTTACGGGAATTAAAATTACTTTACAACACTTATACTGCACATCGGTACGATGAAGAACTTCTTAGCGAGATAGTTGAGCTTTCAAATAAAATTGAAAAAAAATTCGCTACCTATCGGGTAAAATTTAAAAACAAAATTGTTACCGATAATATAATTGACGATATCCTTCAAAATTCCGATAATTCTGATGAAGTGGAACTTGCTTGGAAGGCAAGTAAATCTATCGGTAAAGAAATTGAGAAGGATGTTTTGAAATTGGTGAACCTCAGAAATAAAGCTTCAAAACAATTGGGGTTTAACAATTATTTTGAGATGAGTTTAACTCTGAATGAATTAAACATTTCGGAAATGGATGCCCTTTTTGATGAATTGGATAAATTTATTCGTGTTCCTTTTAAAAAATTAAAACAAGAGATTGACTTGGTTCTTGCTGCCAAATTCAAAATAGATAAAAATAGTTTAATGCCGTGGCATTATGGCGATAGATTTTTTCAACAAGGACCGCAAGTTTATAAAGTAGATTTCGATAAATATTTTAAAAATAAGGATATTGTAGAAATCACAAGAAAATATTACGACGGTATCGGGTTAAATATTGATGATGTAATTAAAAAAAGCGACCTGTTTGAAAAGCCGGGTAAATATCAGCATGCATATTGTATAAACATTGATAAACAGGGTGATGTAAGGGTTGTGTGTAATGTTAAACCGAATTATAGATGGATGAGTACAATGCTTCACGAATTCGGGCATGCTGCTTATGACAAATTTATATCACCGGAATTACCTTGGACATTAAAAGAAGCCGCTCATACATTTACCACAGAAGCAGTGGCTATGATGTTCGGCAGATTTGCTTTAAGTCCGATTTGGCTTAAAGATAATTTGAATATTTCATTGGAAGAATATAATGCAATTGCAGATCCAAGTAGAAAAGCTCTCAGATTGGAACAGATAATTTTTTCGAGATGGGTACAGGTTATTTATCGGTTTGAAAAAGCTATGTATGAAAATCCAGACCAAAATTTAAATGAATTATGGTGGGATCTAATAGAAAAGTATCAATTGTTACAAAAACCGGTTAATCGTGATGAACCTGACTG
>CAZXJG010000213.1:4439-5055 GCA_964640985.1 uncultured Melioribacteraceae bacterium
CGAAAATTCATATCGCTTTATACCCTGCGTATTATCAAAATTATATGCTTGGAGAAATTTTGGCGTCTCAGTTGTTTTTTTATATTAAAAACAAAGTTCTAAATCTAAATGATAAAGAAGAAACAAGTTTTACAGGGCAATCCGACGTTGGAGGTTATTTGAAAAATTTGTTTTTTTCGTATGGTTCGGTTTATCATTGGAACGATTTAATTAAAAATGCTACCGGAGGAACATTAACTCCAAAATATTATTTTAAACAATTTATAGAGGTTCAGAGGTAAAAAGGGACAAAGGAACAAAGGCAAAAAGGTGCAGAGGAGCAAAGGTTCTAAATCAAGATTCCCGGAATCTTAACTGCAAGCTTCCTGAGAATACAAAATTCCCTTAATTTCTGAGATTCCGGGAATCTCCGTATCCGGCTGTCGAGGACCATTCCTTGACATCAGGAGAATCTCTATATTCGAAAATCTCTACTTAAATTTATAAGATTAAATACTTCAAACTTTAGGTACTTCTAATTTCAGGTACTCTAAAGTTTATTTATCCAAATTATTCGAATTAAAATCTATAAACACGAATGATATTTTAATGAATTCATTATATCTTTAATATTTAA
>CAZXJG010000214.1:0-5007 GCA_964640985.1 uncultured Melioribacteraceae bacterium
TTTTTTTTATTACAATTTCTTTATTGGGTTGTAATTCTAATTCGACAAAAAACAGTACAGTTAAAATTAGTAAAAGCCAAATAAAGAAATATGAAAATATTTTTAACGGCTTGAAAAGATACTTAACCAAAGAAAATGGTAAACTTTGGAATCATCAGCTTTACGGCCCTCTTCTTTTTGTAAATAAAGACAATAGAACAATTATTGCGAATGAACCGGACACCAAAGGAATTCTAACAAAAAACGGAGAAGTATATACCGGAATTTTACCCAATGGAATTAATATATCTAATACGGCTTTCGATTGGAACGGGAAAAGATGGTCGATGGTTATGTTACCTTTACCTAAAAACTATAATGAAAGGCTAAATCTTTTAATACACGAGCTATTCCACAGGATCCAACCGGAAATTGGATTTGCAAATTTGATAATAAAACAAAGCAATCATTTAGATAATTTAAACGGAAGAATTTTCTTGAAACTTGAATTGGAAGCATTAAAAAAAGCATTAATGTCAGACAACGATGCCGTTAGACAAAAACATATCAGAGATGCGTTACTGTTTAGACATTACAGATATAAACTTTATCCCGGGGCAAAAGAAACAGAAAACACATTAGAGATCAACGAAGGATTGGCGGAATATACCGGCTCGATTTTAAGTGACAGGACTGACGAAAAACTGAAAAAGCATTATATAAAAGCGATTAATAATTTTTATAATAACCCGACATTTGTTAGATCTTTTGCTTATGTAACTATTCCTGTTTACGGTTATTTAATGAATTTAAAAGATAAAAACTGGAATAAGGGAATATCAAAAAGCACGAACTTAACTGACCTTATAACGAAATTTTTCAATGTTACTATCCCTGTCGATCTAAAAGATATGATAAACAGTATTAAAGTTGATTATGGCTTTAATAAAATTTCAACTTTTGAAATAAAAAGAGCCGATGAACGTAAGAAACTGATAGCAGAATATGAAATGAAGTTTATAAAAAATCCTGCTTTAACAATCAAATTTGTAAATATGAATATTAGTTTTGACCCGAGAAATATTATGCCTTTTAAAAATTTGGGAACTATTTATCCAAACATAAGAATTACGGACAATTGGGGAATATTGACTGTTGAAAGTGGAGGAGCATTATTAGGAAAGAATTGGCAAAAAGTTACGGTCTCTAAACCAACTGAAATTACAGATAAAATAATTAAAGGAGATGGTTGGAAACTTGGATTGAACAAAAATTGGAAATTGATTAAAACAGGAAAGAATTTTACATTGAAAAAGAAATAACGAACGCCCGACAACAAATATAGTGCATTTGGCAGATAGTGCTAAAAATGAAGATGATAGCAACAATTGAACATAGTAGTAAACTGAAAGATTGGAGCGTTGAAATGCCAAACGCACCATATTCAAACCGTTCTCGGCTATTAAAGGGAAAATAAATGCTATTTAGAGATAAGTTAAATGAGATAGGGAAAAAGTTATCACCTGAGTTTGATAAGCTTTTCGATAAAATAGTTGAGAGCCAATCTCATGATGGAGATTTGTTATTAGTTCTTGAAAATGGGTTGTATAATCCTGATGTGCACAATTGGAATAATTTAGATAAAAAGTTTAGTCCTTATATGATTGGTCCCAGTCATGAAGGTCATTCCTCAAATACTCACTATAAATTTATCCATATATATCGAACAAATACAATTGCTGATATAACTCATTCTGAATATTTAAAAGAATTAGAATACACACCTGAAAAAAGAGAGCAAATTGACCAAATGCAAGAAATAGAAGGTCAATCAATACAGATTGAAATGCTGATATATTTGAAGATATGGGAGGCAGATAGTTTCATTAAACGATTTTACCAAATTTGCAGGTTGTTGCATGGAGAACCTTACGATTGGCACTTTAAAATTACAGAAAGCAATCGAGATAGCGGGGCAACAGGAAATAGGCAGACTCTTATTAGAAAAAAAATTAGAGATAGATTTCAAAATGATTTTCCAATAATTTACAAAGCATTTAAAACTGCATATTTGACTCAAGTGCGAAATTCAATAGCTCATTCAAAGTATTCGACAATTGAAAGGAATATTCATTTAAATAATTACGTCAAGAAAGACCCTGCATCTCAATTACATGAATTGAAATTTGACGAATGGATAGAAATGTTTCATAATACAATGATAATTTATAATGAGCAAATTGGACTTTTTAAAAAGATAAGAAAAATGTATAGTGAAATTGCAAAACATCATAACAACTTGATTCAAGTAAGAATAAATAGAAAAGACCCCGAAGAAAAAACAGAATATTGCTTTTTAAAATACCAACAATTAACCCCCGAATTTGGAAGATGGTCGTGGGCAAAAGAAGATAATTTCAAAAATGAAAAATGAAAACAGCGAGAACATTGCATATAGCTTATGGCGGGCAAGTGTATTGTTTTTGAACTTGGAGAAAAAGGAAAATGATTGCTTTGTGTTGCAGTGTAATAAAAATTAATTTGTGAATTTTGGCACTTGTGAACAAACCGGCATTCTTGTTTTTGAACGCCGGTCATTCGCAAGTGTGTTTCATAGTTTCGTAAAAAACTTTATTCAATTCAAAACAATAACTCTATATACTCAATTTTTATTTTCTTGATCAATTTCAAAAACCGGTTTTATATCTACGGGTAAATCCGTTAATTTTTTGACTAATAATTTCATACTAAGGGACTGAACCGCATATTTTTTTATTAATTCTTTTGCACCGTTATAGTTACCGGTTGCCTGAATCATTAATATTTTATGAGCCAAAGATTTTAATACCGTATAAGCTTTATCATAATTAACTTTTACACGTTGTGTTGTTTTATTGAACCGGTACGCACCGTTTTTAAGCATATAGTTATATATTATCGCATTCCCGCCGCCATGTGCCTCATTAATCCCGAATCTAACGGAACGGAAAATACCGGCAAGAAAAGTTGTCCAAATTTGTCTTTCATAAGATTTAGGGAACGCACCTTTTTTAATCATCAATATATTATTAAACATTCCCAAAACGTCAGCTTTACATTCTTCTATTGTTGAATATGTTTCTTTTAATTGAATGTTGACTTGTGTCTTTTTCCCATTTACGGTAATGATGCCCGGGCCAATTCCATGAGAAATTTCGTGCATTAAAGTATGATTGAAAAATCCTTCAAAGGTAACATATTTAAGCTGACTTGGATCCAGAACTCTTTTTGCAATCGGAAGCAGTAATTTATCAAATTTTGCTTCGTGAATATTTTTTAACAATACTTTTTTCGAACCTTTTAACTGGCGTACTTTTTCATCGTTCGGTAAATTAAATGCAAGTGTTTGAACGCCGGCTTCGGCATCTCCTGCGCAGTAAACTTCTTGTACAACTTCAATAGGTGATTGATTGCCGCGTTTTAAATCTTTATATTTTTCCGGTAAAGGAAGATTGGCTTCCATATCTTTTAAGTAGCTTGCAAAAACTTTTAATTTTTTACTTTCAACCGGTTCTACTATAGTTAAAAAACTTTCAAATGATGCTTTATAATTAAACAATCCATCTTCATAAACTTCATAAGGACCAATTACCACATCGATACGGTTATTTTTCAAATTCATCCAATCTAAATTGCTTTGGAAATAGTTATTTGATAAAAATGCGGCTGCGCGGGATAATAAATATTTTTTAAATGATGGATTTTCTGTATAATTTGCGGCTTCTTTCAATAAATTTGAGACCTTTGTAAGTTGTGGTTCAAAATATTTTGAATAAGGAATAGCTATCAGCTCTCCCTGTTTTTCTCTAATCATAGTAACGGGAGATAAGAACGAATCTTTATCTTTAGGATGATTTTTAATCCAATTTTCAAATTTTTCTCTCGTTATATCGGGCGGATAAAAATTTGCACCCAAAGGTTTTTTATAATTACCATAAAAAGCTTTGTTGCTGTCTAACCGGTCAAATGGTCCAAACATAATATTGAAATATTTCAAATATAATTTATCTAACTCTGTTTTGCCCGCTTTAAGAGAATCTTTAATTGCCAAATTTTTTGAAAATACCTGTTCTAAAAAAATGTTGTTAATTATTTTTGAAGCTTGGTACAGTTTGTTTACAACAATTTTTTGGTTGTGGTCTAAAAGACTTTTGTTATATTTAATTTCTGTAGGTTCAAATTGTGCTATTTTCTTTTGCATAATATTGATTTCCCTGTTTCCTTTCCGGCTGCAATTTGTAAAGATAAATCCGATTATCCCTGCAATGAGAAAAACTGAAATTCTTTTTAACATATTTTTCCCTTCGTTTAATTAAAGTATAATTTAATAAATATCAATTTACATAAAAATTTTTTATAAAAATTAAGTTGGGAAAAAGATATTTCTTATCACTGCTGTTTAATTGAAATTCCCGAAATCTCTTTCCATTGGAATGGTAAAGATAGAAATTAAGGGGAATTTGTATCTTATAAAATCTTGTATTTTCTATTTTGGACAGTACCGGTTCATACGAATTTTGTAGTATAATTTTTATTAAATGTATGTTAATTTGTACAAAAAGTATTTTAATTTTCTTTTTTTATCAAAAATATACAGTTTTTATTTGGCATATTCCTTGAATATAAATTTGCAGAAACAATCGAAGGAGGTAGCCATGAAGAAGATATTTCTTTTAGTATTTCTATTTTTTGTAATAGGTATTAGTACTAATAAAGCTCAAAATTACAGGGATAGAGTAACTTTCAATTATTTTTATTATCAACTTTTACCTTACGGGCAGTGGATTGAAATTAATAATAATTTATATGCCTGGAAGCCCGACAGAGTAAGTATGAATTGGAAACCCTACTCAATTGGAAGATGGGCATGGACGTCATACGGTTGGTATTGGAATTCGTATGAGCCGTTTGGGTGGGCAACTTACCATTACGGTAGATGGTTTTACGATGATTATTACGGCTGGATTTGGATACCGGATTATCGATGGG
>CAZXJG010000215.1:0-1141 GCA_964640985.1 uncultured Melioribacteraceae bacterium
AGAAATAATGATGGATGAACCATCTTTTGATTCTATTTATCTAAACTTTGTTACTCCGCCTTTTGTCGATTGTGAAAGTGTTGCCAAAGAAATTGTCAATATCAATAAAAAACAAATTAAACCGCTTGTTTGTAATTATATTACCGATAAAGAAAATTGGAAATCTACCTCAGAAATCCTAAAAAGCGGATCGGTTCCATGTTTCGATTTTCCTGAAACAGCAGCAAAAGCACTTTCATCTTTGGTTAAATACAAAAAAATAAAAGACAAGAAAAGAGGAGATATTAAAATCTTTGATGATGTAAATAAAGATAAAGTACAAACAATTATTGATAATGCCAGGACCCTTAATCAGGAAGTGTTTACTGCTGAACAATCTTATGAAATATTGTCGGCATACAATATCCCTGTTGCAGAATGGGGCATTGCAAGAAACTCCGGCGAAGCAGTTACTTTATCTAAAAAGATAGGTTACCCTGTAGTTATTAAAGCTGACTCTCAGTATATCATCCATAAGAGCGATGTTGGTGGAGTTATGGTTAATATCACATCTGACGACACGGTCAGTGAAACGGTAAATAAAATGCAAAAAGAACTTTATCAGGACGATTTGAAGTTCTTAATCCAAAAATGTTTACCAAAAGGTAAAGAATTAATTATTAGTGCCAAAAAAGAAGAAGGTTTAGGGCATATAATAATGTTTGGCTTTGGTGGAATATTTGTAGAGATTTTTAAAGATGTCGTATTCAATATTTCTCCTATTTCTGATGTGGAGGCAACAGATATGTTGAATACTATTAAGGCAGTGCCATTAATTAATGGGTTTAGAGGAGAAAATGGCATTAATAAAGAAAAAATATCAGATGTTTTGCAAAGAATCTCCATGTTGGTTAATGATTTTCCTGAAATCAGAGAATTAGACATTAACCCTGTTTTGGCTTATGAAGATAGTATTTGTGCGGTAGATGTTAGAATAATCATTTGAAAAGTTTATTAATTTCAATAATTAAAAAAATATTATTATGGAAAAAGGAAAATTTAAAATTGGAATCGTTGGTTTAGGACCTGTTGGACAGACACTTGCAGTTCATTTCGTAGAAGCAGGATGTGAGACTGCCATTACTGATTTAGATAGAAATAA
>CAZXJG010000215.1:1151-4999 GCA_964640985.1 uncultured Melioribacteraceae bacterium
ATAAGTTGAACCTGATAAGACAAAATGGTATTGAGATTATTGGAAAAGTTAAAAAGAAAGCCTTTTTTAAATATGTCTATAATTCCATAGAAGAATTGCTCGAGCATGATTTTGATATTTTAATTAGTGCTGTTAAAGCATATCATGTGGACGCAATGATTGAGAAAATTCAAAAGAATTCAAAAAAGAAATTTTATTTGTTAAGTGCCCAAAATGGAATAGACATAAGAATAAAATATATTTCTCATTTTAATGAATCTCAAATTTTTAGAATGGTAATTAATTTTGCCGGAAACTTACAAGCTCCCAATGTTGTATCTATTAACTTTTTCAACCCGCCAAATTATATTGCATCGGTTGATGATTCACACAACGAAATAGCCCGGGTTATTAGTGATACTTTATCTGATGTAAATTTAAAAACACTTTGTGTTGATTCTTTTGATGTAGCCGGTAAAATATGGGAAAAGACTATTTTAAATGCTGCATTAAGTCCTTTATGTGCCTTATCAAATCTCACAATGAAAGAGGCTATGGAAAATCCTGATACTCTCGAAATTGTTGAACATCTTATATACGAAGCCCAGGAAGTTGCAAAAGCCGAAGAAATAAAATTACCCGAAAATTTCGTAAAATTGTGCATAAGATATTTAAATAATGCAGGAAATCATCTACCGTCTTTAGCCGTTGACCTCATAAATAAAAGAGATACAGAAATTGATTATATGAATGGCAAAATTGTTGAATATGGTAGAAAACACTATATCAGGACACCGCTAAATTTAACTTTAACCAACTTAGTAAAAGCTATTTCATCTAAAAATGGAAATAATAAATGATGCTTCTTTCATATTTCCAAACATAAAATAAATTGATATGTTAGCAAATACATATAAATCACCTGATTACTATTTAACGGATGAGCTTTTTAGTGCTGAACATAAAATGATACGAAGTGCCATAAGAGACTGGGTTAATAAAGCCGTAATCCCAATAATTGATGAAGCTAATCAAAAACATCAATTCCCACAACACCTTGTAAAAGAACTTGGAGAACTTGGAGCATTTGGTCCCTGCATTCCTCAAAAATATGGCGGTGCCGGAATGGATCAAATGTCTTACGGATTAATTATGCAGGAACTTGAAAGAGGAGATTCGGCAATCAGATCTATGGCATCGGTTCAGTCATCGTTAGTAATGTATCCTATCTGTAAATTTGGCTCGGAAGAACAAAGAATGAAGTATCTGCCAAAATTAGCAACCGGCGAATTTGTAGGTGCATTCGGACTCACCGAACCAGATTATGGTTCAGATCCGGGGAGCATGATAACAAACTTTACCGACAAAGGAGATTATTATCTGTTGAATGGAGCTAAAATGTGGATTACCAATGCCCCCATTGCCGATGTTTGTGTAGTATGGGCAAAAAATGATGAGGGAATTATAAAAGGTTTGATCGTTGAAAAAGGAATGGAAGGATTTACAGCCCCTGAAATATTAAAAAAATGGTCTTTAAGAGCCTCTTTAACAGGGGAATTGGTTTTTGACAATGTTAAAATTCCAAAAAAAAATCTATTACCAAATATAAAAGGATTAAAAGGGCCGCTTACTTGTCTTAGTTCTGCGAGATATGGTATTGCCTGGGGTGTGATTGGGGCAGCAATGGATTGTTATGATAGCGCATTAAGATATTCTTTAGAAAGGAAACAATTTAATAAACCAATTGCATCTTTTCAACTTACTCAAAAAAAATTAGCTGAAATACTAACTGAAATAACTAAAGCACAGTTGCTTGCATGGCGATTAGGAATATTGCGAAATGAAGACAGGGCAACACCTGCGCAAATTTCCATGGCAAAACGAAATAATGTTCAAATGGCATTAGATGTTGCCAGGGAATCACGACAAATACTTGGTGCAATGGGTATTACCGGTGATTTCCCTATGATGAGGCATATGATGAATTTGGAATCCGTAATTACCTATGAAGGAACTCATGATATTCATTTATTAATAACGGGAAATGACATTACGGGTATTAGTGCTTTTTATTGATGTATGTATGAGTCCTATCTAAAAACCCTTAAAATTTAAAGTCCTGTAGAATCGCATATTTGAAAATTTATTTGATAAATGGCCGTACAGCGAAAATATTGGACTGATAAAATTTGAAATACCGCTTTTGAATAAAAAATACTGAAAAACACGGTTAAATGTTGTTAATATGCTGTTTATTAGGTTGTTATCTAAATTACTGCTCATAATATACCTGTAAATCCTTCCGAAGTTGATTGCAATACCCACATTGAAAGCAAAGAGACTTGTTTTGAACAAGCCCCTGACTTTTGTTTTTCCTGCTCGTGTTCTAACCTTAAATTCTTTCATTGTCGCCTCAACATTTGGTCGTATTTTTTTGCGTTCTCTGTCTATGTTGGTAATATTACGATTCCGTTTATTTATCAGGTAATCTTCTTGAGTGAAATAATATCTGCCTTTGTTCTTAAATATTTGGCATTTATTATGCAAGGGACATTCTTCACAAGTCTTTAAATCAAAGCGGACTTTATGACGCTTTTTTGTCGGAACGGATATTAGTTTTTGATAAGGGCATTCTACCGTATAAATGTCAGGTGATTGGCTTACTTTTTCAATCTTTTTTTTTATTTCGTCTTTACGTCCCCTCACGGCTGTGGTTACCTGCGTGATTTCCATTTCTTCAAGCTTCTTATCATTAGCCTCACTGCCATATCCGCCGTCCGTGTGTATTTCATTCAACTCAGGCGTCTTTTCTTTTATCTTGTTTAAGCGATGATTTAATATTTTGGTGTCATCAATATTGTTTGGGTTTACAGCTATGTCAGTTAATAAGTGTATAGGGTTTTCGGGATTTGCCGTTTCGGTTGCATTTATTGTGAATCCTTTGCTCTGCTCTGCTCTCTTTTGCCGATAGGTTGCTTGCTGATCATCCGGCGATTGTAACATGCCACTATTGAGTTCTTCATTGGGTTTTACTTTTACTTCTTGTTCTACTACAATAAAATGCTCCTTATAAACCCTTAGGAAATTGGTAAATTCTTTTGCGTTGCGGTATTTGTCGCTTCCGCCAATCTCATTATATATAAACTGATACACCTTCCCCAATTTGCTAAGCTCGCGTGGAAGGACTTCCGGTTTTAGCCCATAAACATATTTCTCCGATCCGGTTTTCAGATAAGGTTGTATCTTCTCTGCAATAAAGACGGTGTCTGTTTCATCAAGCTTCCTTGATAACCTTATGAGGACTTCTATTAATAATTGTACACGGGAATACTTTCTGATATTGCTGCTAATTAGCGTAGAGTCTGTACGTTGAATATCGGTCTTCATCGACAGCTTCTCTAATTGTTGTACAGTCAAACCGTCGAAAACCTGCTCTATGAGATTTATGCCGGATTTGTTTTCATAGTCTAATATCCTGTTTTGAAAATTAAACAGCGTTGCCCGTGAAAATGGTATGTCATCTATGTTTATTAAGCCCAGCGCTACTTTGACGCGCAAATCAAACATTACGCTTTCCATCAATTCATTATAACTCATCCCCCGAAGCTCCTTTAATATCAATGCCGAAACCAAAATGTTTACCGCTACATTGGGACGGGAAGCTGCTTTTGAATAGAGCACTTTAAACAAATTTTCATTGATATGCTGCAATATCAATTGATAGAACCATTTCTCTTTTGAACGCTCAAGCAATTTTTTCTGTTTTTCGCTTAAATCTGCTTCAAAAGTAATTAGGGACGGTTGATTGTTTGGCTTAAACATAGTTCTGTGTATCTTTTAATGCAATACAAAAATAAGCATTAATCCGC
>CAZXJG010000216.1:0-4976 GCA_964640985.1 uncultured Melioribacteraceae bacterium
AATAATGAATAAGACTTGGGCAATAGATAGTAAAATCGAAGATTCAAGCAAAGTAAAACGCAGTCAATTGTTATTAGGTGTAATTGGAGTAAGTGTTCCTATGGGTTTATATGATGCGGAAATTACGGCTTTTGATACTGCAGATTCAACTCACAAAAAAGAGTTACATGATGTTATGAAAATCAAACCTTTTATCAGCGGTCATATTTCAATAAGTTCTCCTCAACTTGCTAAAAATATATTACAAGATAATGCTGATAAAAAATCTATTTTTTATAAAAATAGTTATGAAGTAATTCCAAATCCTTCAATTATTTATAGTGCCGGTTCACCCGTATTGTTTTTTTACAGTGAACTTTATAATCTGAAGTCCGATAAAAGCAAAAACAAATTACTTTTTAAGAAACTTTTATATAATAATTATGGAAAAGTATTGTATAGCAACATACAAAAAGTATCAAAAAAACAAAATTCCATTGTTGAAGCCGGTTTGATAAACCTTGCAAAATATCCTACCGGAATTTATAGATTAGAGTTAGCTTTATTGGATACTTCGGCAGAAATTGGTGCCATATCATCAAAAACATTTTATTTTTATAATCCGTCAATAAAAGATACCACTCAAAATACTAGAAATGTTCCCGCCTATATGAGTAGCGAGTTTGGTGTTTATACTAAAAATGAATGTGATAAATTTTTTGATGAAAGCAAATACATTGCCACAGGTAAAGAAATCAATCAATATTCAAAATTGACTACGTTAGTTGGTAAGAGAAAATTTCTTTATAATTTTTGGAAAAGAAGAGACACTAATCCATCAACTCCGGAAAATGAATTTGAAATAAAGTATAAAAAACGAATAAGGTTTGCTGACCGCAAATTCGGGGCATTGAATAGACCTGGTTATAAAACCGATAGAGGAAGAATTTATTTGACTTATGGGCCTTATGACGAAATTGATAGATATCCTAATGAAAGTAATATGAAACCTTATGAAATTTGGTATTACAATTCAATAGAAGGCGGTGTGATATTTGTGTTTGCCGATTTAACGGGGTATTCCGATTACGAATTAATACATTCAACTAAACGCGGCGAAATACACGACTCTAATTGGCGTGCTAGGATAAGACAAAATTAATAGGTAAAATTTGCTGCAAAATAAAGTTGAATATTTTTTATTTCTGCTTGTTGCAAAAATAACAACGTTATTAGGACTTAGCGGCAGAATTTACGTTGGTAAGATAATAGGATTAATTTTTTATTATTTAATTCCAATTAGAAAAAAAATTGTGTTTAAAAATTTATCAATTGCTTTCCCTAATTTTTCACATTCTCAAATAAAAAAAATTGCCGTTCAAAATTATATCAATTTCGGCATAACATTAACTGAAATATTTTTAATACCCAAACTAAACTCTCAACAAATCGATTCGTTATTCCGGCATCTGGAAGTAAGTAGAATAAATGAAAGAATAAAAGAAGGCAAAGGACTAATATTATTAACGGCTCATTATGGTAATTGGGAATTAGGTGCAATAGAATTAGGCAAGTTGTTAAGTAAAAGTGTTTCTGTGCTGGTAAAACCGCAGCGTAATGTTTTGGTAACTGCATGGCTAAAAAAAATGAGGGAATCTTTTGGGAATAATGTAATTACTTTAGGTGCTTCGGTTAAAGATTTATATAAAGCATTATTAAATGGGGGAGTAATCGGAATTGTCGGCGACCAACGCGGTCCTAAAGAAAGTTTGAGAGTAAAAATGTTTGGTATAGATACTGCGGTTTATTCCGGAACGGCGGTAATGGCAATAAAATCTAAAGCACCGATTTTTGTGGTTATTATTATGAGAAAATCTGATTATACTTATGAAATAAAGATTGAAGAACTTATATTATCAAAAAATTCCGGTAATATTGATAATCTTATTATAGAATTCAACCAAAAATATTTTGATATTTTAGAAAAATATATACGGCAAAATCCCGAACAATGGTTTTGGATGCATAATATTTGGAAGTATTAAATAATTTGGAGAAAATTTTAATTATACAGACCGCCTTTATTGGCGATGCAATTTTAACATTGCCGATGATTGAGCAGCTTCATAAAAACTTTGTTGATTTATTGATTGATGTTATTGCCATTCCTGCAACGGCTGAAATATTTAATGCTTCACCTTTCGTAAATAATGTGATAGTTATTGAAAAACATGGGAAACATAAATCTTTATTACCTTTTCTTAAATTCTGTTTGTTTATCAAAAAAGCGAATTATACTCTGATTTACTCTCCACATCGTTCTTTTAGAACCGCTTTGATAGTTCGATTTTCGGGTGTAAAAAAAACTTACGGTTTTAATACTGCATCGTTAAGTTTTGTTTATAAAAATAAAATCAAATATATATCTCATCATCACGAGGTACAGCGTAATTTAGATTTAATAGGATATGACTGTAACAACAACAATTGGAAAATTAAACCTCAAATAACATTTCAAAAGTCAGTCAAAAACAAAGTTGAAAAATTTTTAGATAAATTTCGGCATAACAAATTTATAGCTGTTGCCCCCGGTTCGGTTTGGTTTACAAAGAAATATCCTAAAGAGAATTATATTAAAATAATTGAGTACCTAGTTCAAAAAGGATTTTATATTTTTCTAATTGGCGGTTCTTTCGATAAAAATCTTTGCTCGGAAATTGAAAAGAATTTTGAAAATAATGTAATTAACGCAGCAGGGAAATTTAGTATTATAGAATCGATTTATTTAATAAATTCTTGTAGATTATTGATTTCAAATGATAGTGCGCCCACCCATATGGCGATGGCTACTAACACGCCGGTACTTGTTTTATTTACTTCTACTGTTGCAGAATTCGGATTTTATCCTTATTTAAACGATAGTAAATTTATTGGTTATAATAATTTGAAATGTAAGCCTTGTGGAATACATGGTCGTCAATTTTGTAAAATCAAAAGTTTTGATTGTGCTTATAATTTAACTGTTACTATGGTAATAAATGAAATTGAGAAAATATTAATGTCCGTTGACATAGCGTAATATCAAACTAATGAAATAAGATTTTTATATATTTTACAGTTGGAATAAAATTTAAAGGTGGGAAAATTTTTAAATTAAATAAAATCAAAAAATTTTCATTTTATATTACTCCTAACTTTCCGGTTTTAAGAACAAAACGATATAAACTTAGTTTATCGAGTGTGTTGTTGCTAATTTTTTTATACACATTTTTTATTAGCGTGATTGTAATTACAATTTTAGCTTTAACACCGGCAAAAAATATGATATTTATGTTTGAAAATAAAAAGTTAACGGCACAAGAAAAACAAATAAAAAATCTTGAATATAAAATTATTTTTTTAACAAGGCAGTTAAAAAAAATTTCTTCTACCGATCAGAAACTTAAATATGCAATAATTCTTGCAGGAACAGATTCAATCGATTCAAATTCTGCAATTTATGATTCTCTTCGAATTAACGATTCAACTGAAGTTCCGGCAAAAGGCGATATTTTATATATTGCAAAAATTATTTGGAATAGATTATTTCATCCCGATTCGAGCGCTTTGCCTGTTTATTTTATTAAACCATCCGACGGATTTATTACACGGGGTTTTCAACCTGATAAAGGGCATATTGGAATAGATTTTGCAGCCAAAACAGGTTCTCCGGTTTATGCCGCATCGGGTGGAGTTGTAATTTTTGCAGATTATACACCGGATGATGGAAATACGATAATTATTCAACATGACGACGGTTATCTAACAAAATATAAACATTGTTCCGTATTAATTGTAAAAGAAAGAGATGTGGTAGTTCAAGGTGAATTAATTGCTTTAAGTGGAAATTCCGGTTACAAATCTGAAGGGCCACATCTTCATTTCGAGTTATGGGAAAACGGCAAAGCGGTAAATCCTATAAAATATTTTATGAGGTAAAGGAGGATTCTGATGGCTCCAAAAAAAGAAGTTTTATCGGCTGGAGATGTGAGTATATTAAGCAATGGTGTTAAGTTTGAAGGTAAAATGTACAGTAATGGTAATATGCGCGTTGACGGGGAAATAATAGGAGAATTAACGATAAACGGGAATTTAACATTGGGAGAAAGTTCGCGTTTAAATGGTGAAATTAAAGCAAGAAATATCACGATTGGCGGTAAAGTTGAGGGCGTTATTACGGCAGCGGAAAAAATAATTATGGAATCCGGTTCAAGTTTACGAGGAGATTTATCGGCAAAAATATTAGTAATTGAAGAAGGGGCGCTTTTTGATGGTAAAAGTGTAATGACTAATATTTCTTCCAATCCTGTTCAAAATGGATAAACATCAAAATGGATGAAAAAAAAGCATCATCAAGTTTAAATAAAACTTATCAGGACGTTGCTCCTTATATGGGTTTGGGAACGCAATTGGCTGCAACCATAATTTTGATGTTTTTTTTAGGACGATGGCTTGATGAAAAATTTAATACAACACCTATTTTGATGATTGTGTTTTCCTTTTTTGGAGGGTTTGCTGGAATTTATAATCTTATAAAAACTGTTACAAAATTAAATGAGGAAAAAAAGAATTCTAAAAGCAATTAAATTTATAGGGTTAATTTATATTTTAATATATATGATTATCTCCGGCTTGTATTTTGTAAAATTTATTACCACTCCAATTTTAATCGCTTCAATTTACGCGGGGATATTAACAGGAATAAATTCTATAATAGCGCTTTTTCTTTTTGAATATAGTTTTAAAAAAAGTAATAAAATATTTTTAATTTTTAATTTTGGCGGTTTAGGACTTAGATTATTATTTTTAGTTATTGCAATATTCATAATAATAAAATTCTTGATAATTGATAAATATGCATTTATATTAACATTCTTTTTATTTTATTTTATATTTCTTAGTATTGAAATAATATATTTGCATAAAAATAAGATAAGGGAAATAAATTTTAATTAAAA
>CAZXJG010000217.1:0-4948 GCA_964640985.1 uncultured Melioribacteraceae bacterium
TAGCCAAATGAACATGACCACCTTCAAAGAAGGTGGATTTTCAAGGTTGATTAAATGTAAAATATACGAAGGATAACTATATTCGAATAAGACAATTGATGTGCTCGAATGGGTAATTACTAAATTGTAGTTGAGTATATATCAAAAAATAGGTGAAGAAAATAATGGGTATAATTACCCGTTCTCGAAATATCAACGTTTCCGACCAGACACTAAGTATCTCAATATTTGAAAAATCACCCATTTTACAGCTTTTTGATGATAGTGGTTACAAAAGTAACAATACTGTTGATCCTAACCAGTTGTTTTTATTTGACTTAATGGGACAGTAGTGGTTTAAAACCTGTGAGAAAAATTCAAACCGGCGATTACTTCATTAAAACCACTTCTGTTAAATTCACTGGTTCTAAAAGCATTGTAAGAAAAGGTGAGTGAAACCCGGTCCGCCTTAGTAATTGAATATGCGGAAGAGATTACAGCTCTATATGATTTATTATTTTTTAAGATAGAAGAACTGAAAGAAACCGAAGTATGCAGCTTGTTATTCAAAGCATTTTGCTGAAGCCCGAGAGAAATAATTTTTGTACTGTTTGTAACTGTGTCGGCAAATGTTGAACTAACTAATCCCAGAGATGAATTCGCTGTAAAATTCTCTGAGATATAAAATGTAAACCCAAGGTTTACATTATGTACTTTTGTGCCCGTACCGGTAACCAAGGCAGATTTATTTTCAGACTCCTGAAAAGTATAATTAAAGGATACATTCTGCAAAAATGATTTTTGCCCTAGCATAAAAACCTGGTTGGTACTTAGTACAAAACTGGAGAAATTAACCTTTGTAGTATCATTATTTGAATTATTCCCCATCCTTAAGATATTTACCATAAAATTGCCATTCCATGATTTTGTTAAAGAACCATTAATATTCAGTCCATATATATTTCGAGAGGTTGTAAAACTTTTTTGATCAATTAAATTATCATTAACCCTCAACCAGTTTAATGACACGGAATACCTCGAGAATCTAAAAGAAGTTACTGCAGTAATTTGTCTTTGATCATTCTGAAGATAAGCTAATCCTAATGAATTATAGCCTGGGCCAATTTGTTTATAGTCAACCTGTAAATTAAAAGTATTGAGATTAAGCTTAAAACCGGTGTTAAAAGCATAGTCATAATTAGAACTTATTCTCGGTTTATAAATACCAATTAAAAATCTGGGAATATTTGTGCTGTCGACATTAATTTCTGAAGATCTCAAATCTCTTGTATAGATACTACCGGATGCTTCAAAATTTATAATGAATTTATTGTCGGCAAGATGTATTTTCCCTGCTGTCCCTATGACCATGTTTTCCTGAGGTGTAACTGCCTGTGTATTTGCATTCCCGTTAAACCGGTTTCCAATTTTTGGCTGAATTCCTGAGGCAATAGTAAAGGGATAGTTACTTACATCACTAATATTCGGATCATCAATACCGGTAATTTTTATTATTGCCTGGAAAGTTCCAGGTCCTGTCACATTCCAATCCACAAATCCATTAGCGGGCTGATTATTAAAAATGGTCTGGAATGTGCTTCCCCCATCTCTGGAAAGTTCAATTTTTACATTTCCGGTAATTGCGGTTGACGACCATCTTATAGTTTGAATAGTTCCAATTGGAAATGCGTCATCCCCATTAGGTGTCATTACGGTAATTGAAGGCTTGCCGGTACTCAATGAAGAAACATCGTCTTTCGACCTTAAGAAAATCAGGTCGAAATGCGAACCGGATTCTTTGCCCAATCCAATTTTAGATGCAAATAAAAAACGTCTATAGCTTCCGTTTTGTGCGCCTCCTTTAACGGCTTGTTGAGAAAATCCTGCAACCGTTGAAAATCTGAAAATCCCGGGATGCAAATCTAATCCGGCTCCTCTTATTGTTATTCCATTTAAAGTAAAATCTGAATATTTTTCTGAAAAATCGCCGAGATGAAATCTTCCCCACCCCCATGAAGGATTTATTCCGAATTGGTTAATATTTTGCCTTGCAGAACTACCTTCAGTTGATAGAATTATTTCAAACGGTATAGAGAATGTATTGAAGAAAGTAATTGTAGGGCGAATTATCAATCTTCCTGTTGATGATGGTCGCCTTGCTGCCTGACCTGAAATAGAATAGAGTTCACCATATAAGTTTATATCACCACTAATAGACACATTTTTCTCTAAAAAACTTTTTGATGAATCGGCATTGGAACTGCTTTGAGCAAATAAGTTAATCTGAAAAACAGATAATATGATTAAAAAATATTTTAAAAATCTCTTTATCATAAAAAATCTCTTGGGTGTTTTTAATTAATTACATAACCGCTTGGCGGAGGGAAAAATACCAGCCATGAAGGTTCATTCAAATCACTACTAGTATTATAAGTAATTCCACTACCACTATTAGGATAAGTATATCTAATTAATCTTGGTGCATAAGTTTCTCCTATCCAAAGGTTTGCTTGAGAATCAAAAGCCAAACCGGTTAACAATGCAGGCGCCGGCACACCCCGGTAAAATTGAGGCACAGTAGCACCCGATGAAGTTAATTGATTTGCTGAAAAACGAAAGAATGAATTCCCATCCGTCCCCCAAAGATTACCTTTATTATCAAAGGCTAAACCGCTTACATTCACTAAAGTTGACTGATTTGATTCTGTTATTACAATAGAAGGAATAACATCACCGGATGAACTCAGAGAGCCGGAAGAAAATTTTACAATTTGACTTTTACTAATTGCAACATTTTGTCCAGCGACCCACAAATTACCTTCTGCATCAAAAGTCATATACTCAGGTAGTTGTAATTTTGATGAAGTGATTATAATGTCAGGTGTATTACTAATAGTTCCGGTTTCTGAAAGGAATGTAAGAAGAGAATCTGCTTTATAAGATATTATAGTACCGGAAAACCAATTTGATATCCAAAGATTACCTTGATTGTCAAAAGCTAATCCCCATGGACCGTCGATACTATTATTTAAAATAGTAACCGCCGGATTAGCAGAATTACTTCCGGTTAATTGAGCAGGAGTAAATGCAAAGATTTTATTCTTGCTGAAGCCTGCTACCCAAAGATCTCCCATTTTATCAAATGCTATACTTTTTAAATCAACAAAGTTGAATTGTATTTTCACTTTAGGTATAGGAGCGCCGGGAGAAGTTAAAACAGATTTATCAAATGCAAGCAACCGCGAACCGTTATCGTCGCTTACCCATAATTTTCCGCTTGCAGGCTGTTCAACATATTGAATATTTAAGGATACGGTTTTGCCTGCCTCTACTTGAAATTGCCTGACAGGATTTAAGTCTCCATAAACCTTTCCTACCAACTCTCCGCCGGACGGAGATATGTCAAAACGATGTACAACTAATATATATTTGCCTGGTTTAATATTTTTAAGTGTATCATTATTTGAAATATTATAAGTCTTTCCTTCTCCTTTAATAATTACTTGAGGAATAGAAATCGGCGAGCTAATTACAATACTGATCTTACCTGTCTGTGCGGTTGTTCCGCTATTATTCACGGGATTATTGCCGCTTGAACACGAGTAAAATAAAACCGTTATACTTATGCCTAATAACAGTCGATATAAAAATTTTCTTAAATTCATTTTGCGTTCCTACTGTTCATATATTTTCAAATTTCCGCTATTACTCCGGCAATAAAAAAGGTTGTATTCAGTCTATTTGTAATTTGGTTTTCTGATGTTTGATTTTTTAATGAACTTACTCTAAATAACTCTCTTTCAAGAGAGGGACTTTTAAAAAGCTGTAAAGTAGCTTGTTTTAGCTCCTTCTCTTTGTAAGAGAAGGCGGGGGATGAGTTTTGATTTATTTTTCCCATTTTTTCTTTACTCGCTGAATTATTATTTAATGTTCTTCTTTTGGGTCTTTAGAGACAGACACTATTTAGCTTTCTCTTTTTTTATTACATTAACTGAAACTTTATTACTCACCGGTGAAGCGGAGCCGTCATTATAGAGAGCTTTAACAGCATATTTATATACACCGGTAACAATATTTTTATCTTCAAATGAATTAATGCCTTGAGGAGAAGAGTCATACATTTGCAATCCGTTACCGTTTGAATTCCTGTAAATAATCATTCGGTATTTGGAATTACTTTTATAATTCCATTTCAAACGGACTAATTTTTTATCATCAGATAAAAAAGCTTGCAGATTCTTAACAGGAGGTTCCAAACCTGTATCATAAACTCTTACATTCAAAGGGAAAGACCTTTTGCTTCTTAATCCTGAACTATCAGAAGCTTCTATATTGTATTCATACCATATTAGCTTCTTAACCGAAGTATCTGTAAAAGAACTAACTTGATTATTAAATTTTACGAGCGATTTCCACTTTTTACCATGTTCGCGCTTATAAACAAATTGGGAATCGGCATCCTCGCTTGTACTGGGGATCCAACTGAAAAATACGGATGAATCGGTAACAAAATAGTTATTGATAACCGGTGGGACAGGTGGAATTATATCCGGTCTGGTTAATCCCAGGGTATCGGAAAAAGGGCTTGCATTTCTATTATAATCAAAGGCAACAATTGTATAATAAATTTTTCTCGTTAAACTGTTTAACGAAATACTGTCGGCAAAAGTTGTATCCACTAAAAATCCTTCGGTAACAGGCGTAAATACATGTTCCTTAGAATTTGCAAAGTAAACAAGATATCCCAGTATATCTTCTTCTTTACCTTTATTCCATTTTAATTTAACAATGCCTGTTGAATCGATACTGCCAGTCAGCCCTGTAGGTTTTGCCGGCGGTATTGTATCTTTCATTATAACATAAGCAGGGAATGAAACACCGGCATTCCCGGCAGTATCCAGCGCGGAAACAACATAAAAATTCTTGCCATGTTGTATTGCAGTTGTATCTATATATTTAGTTGTATTCT
>CAZXJG010000218.1:0-4946 GCA_964640985.1 uncultured Melioribacteraceae bacterium
AATAACGGCGCAAAGTTTTTTTCCTTAAAAATATTATAGGTAATTGCATTTTTAATAAAATAATCGAAAAGACTGAGACTATTTTGCTCAAAAGCAAATTTTAATCTCATTTTGTCGAACTTCATTATTTTTTTCAAATTTTCCAAAGCTTCATTTTCATCATTTAAATAATTTTTCGTAAGAGCCAAATAAAACAGAGCAGATGTACCGTTTTGCTTTGTTGATTTTGCATTACTAAATATTTCATCAGCTTCCTCTATCGCTTCATTTCTAAAATGTACAAATCCTTTGAATAGTTCCAGTAAATATTGAAATTCTCTCTTCATGTTTTCATTAAAATCAGCTTTATCTAATAAAGATAAACTTTCATCGAACAGAACCACCGATTTATCAGGGGAAAAAATCCTTTTATCAAACCCTAAAATCATAGCATACAAAATTTTATTTAGGAAATTATCTTTATTTAAATCACGATTAATTAAATTAATTGTAGATAAAGCAAAATAATTTTGTTCTTTATCAGTTTTTTGAGTAACCCACTTGGAATAAAATCTCTTTATTTGATCATACAGCAATTTATGACCTAATAAATTTCTGCCGCTAAATTTTTCTGCGAGTTTAATTATTTTAGTATCGACCGTCCAAAAAAGAGAAGCTGTATTTATCTGAAGAAAAAAGTCATTAATCGCCGGTGGAAGTTTAGTAGCAAAGTGATGAGTTAATTTTTTAACAAATTCGGAATAATCGGTTTTATATTTTATAGCTTCTAAAAAACTTTCTTTTGCAAAATATTTAAATTTCGCATCAATGAGTTCATCTACGAATTCTTCTTTTTCATAGCCTTGTAAATTGGTATCTAATTGGCTATTGCCCATACTTCGTCCCTGAAGTTAATAATTGTCATCCCTTTCAATTCGATTATCGAATAATTTAATGTTGAGTTTATATTAAAGAATAAAATTTAGAATAATAATTTGATTTGATTGTATAAATATTGATAAGTATAATAAATTTTGTGAAAATTTAATATAATTAAAATATTTACTTAATTATTCAAATTTTAAACCGATAATTAATTTGAAAAAAAAACATTTAACAATTATGATAGAAATAAGAATTCCAACAAATGCGGCAATTATTTTCCTTTCCGAAAGGATGCAATATGAAAAACAGATGAGGGAAACAGTTGGAGAAATTTATTTAGGTTTAAATTTGAATGACCTTTCTTTTGAAGAATTACTGCCAATTGCCGAAACTGCTGCTTTCGATTTGGTCTCTTTGCTGCCGGCGGAAATCCTTTCTGAAAAAAGTAATATAGCCGATATTGTTTATAAAGCAATTTCCGCACTGTCTCGCTTTTACGGAAAAGAGGAATTCAAGAATTATTCTAAATCCAGAGCTGAAAATTTACTCAAACCAATCGAACAATTATTTCAGAACGCTATCCGGAATAAATCTTTTTTTAATAATTAAAGTTTTATCTTTAGGCGCTTAACAAAAGACTTTTACCAACAAATTGGTTGAGTTGAGAAAATTGATTTGTAGAAACGAAATAATCATTAGGCTTCGCCGTCATTCGCTGTGTTGTCATTGATTGTCATTGCAAATGACTATAAATTACTACTAATTACGCGAAGCAAATAACAATAATGTTACATTATTTAAGACTCGATGTTTTCCCACGAATGTGGCTTTTTTTCAGCCTCGTACTGAAAAAACATAGTTACTTTATAACCGAAATACACAAAAATCTTTTACCTACTTATCCAGTTGTAACGACAAAAGGCTGCTGTTGGATTTTAAACAATGAAAATTTATCTATAATTTTTTAATAATTTCTATCTTGAAAATAATATTCTTGTTTTAATTATAATTTTTATGTTAAAAAAGATTTAAGTTGCATTATCATAAACGTTTAGACTGCGAATTTTGTATTTTTGAAACTGAAGCTTTCAATAAACTAATTAGGAAATTTATAAATGCATACCAAAAATAGTTATGATTACGATTTCATAATAGTAGGAAGCGGTTTCGGAGGCTCCGTATCGGCATATCGGCTTTCTGAAAAAGGATACAAGGTTTTAGTAATAGAAAAAGGGAAACGATTCCGTTCTGAAGATTTTCCTAAATCGAATTGGAATTTAAAGCGATGGCTTTGGATTCCTACATTGGGTTTTTTCGGCTCTTTTAAAATTACATTTTACCGCCACGTCGGCGTACTTTCGGGTGTAGGTGTTGGCGGCGGTTCGCTTGTTTATGCAAATACTTTACCTATTCCTAAAAAAAGCTTTTTCAAAGCTGAAAGCTGGTCGCATCTAACCGATTGGGAAAACGAATTAAAACAATTTTACACAGAAGCAAAAAGAATGCTGGGAGTCGCTAAAAATCCCAGGATGGAATACAGTGATGTTTCGTTAAAAAAATTAGCCGAGCAAATAGGTAAAAGCGATAAATTTGAACTTACCGATGTTGCGGTTTTTTTTGGTGAGCCGGATAAAACCGTGCCTGATCCTTATTTTAACGGCGAAGGACCGGAGCGCTCGGGCTGCCGGTTTTGCGGAGCTTGTATGGTTGGCTGCCGTTATAATGCTAAAAATACATTGGATAAAAATTATTTATATCTCGCTGAAAAAAACGGTGCTGAAATTTTAGCAAGATCTAAAGTTTACAGTGTTGAACCGTTAGATAAAAATACAGGTGAATCGGGTTATATTGTCAGATGGAAAAGTTCAACTAAATTGTTTAAAGAAAAAGGTTCTTTTACTTGTAAAGGTATTGTTTTTTCGGGAGGAGTATTAGGCACGGTTCCTCTTTTATTAAAATTAAAAGAGACAACTTTACCTAAATTATCAGACAAAGTCGGTTCGTTTATCAGAACAAATTCCGAAAGTTTACTCGGTATTACCGCTCCGCAAAAAAATAAAGTTTTTTCAGATGGAATTGCCATCAGCTCAATTCTTCATACCGATGAATATAGTCATCTGGAACCTGTGCGTTATCCTTCAGGTTCGGGATTTTGGCGGCTTCAGGTACTGCCGTTAGTAAACGGGAAAAATATAATTATCCGCTTAATAAAAACGCTTTTTGACTTTTTCATACATCCTATAAAAAATTCCAAACTTTATTTAGTAAAAGATTGGGCTAAGCATACACAAATTCTTCTTTTTATGCAGACGTTGAACAGCACATTAAAATTTGAACGCGGATTTTTCCGTATGAAATCGAAACTTGATAAAGGTGCTGCACCAAGTGCTTTTATCCCCGAATCGAGAGATTTGGCAAGGAAATTTGCAGAAATAGTAGATGGTACGCCGGGCGCACTTTTAACGGAAGTGCTTTTGGGAATTCCTACAACTGCTCATATACTTGGAGGATGTGCAATGGGTAAAGATGAAACCGAAGGTGTGATTGATAAAAACAACAAAGTTTTCGGTTACAAAAATATGTATGTATGTGACGGCTCAATGATATCAGCCAACCCGGGTGTTAATCCGTCTTTGACTATTACGGCTTTAACGGAAAGAGCTATGAGTAAAATTAAACCCGGCTTTGATGAATAAATGAAATGAGCTCTGTTAATATATAAACTACTTACTATTTTTTGGTGAGTTTTAAGTAAATTTAAAAACAATATTTAATAATACTCGGATTTTGTAAATAATTTATAAAAAGGTAATAAAATGATTAAGCAAGAATTACTCGAGATACTCTGCTGTCCGGAATCTAAAGCACCGCTAATTTTAGATGAAGATAAATTAGTTTCAATCGATAAAGCAACTCGCCGTCGTTATCGTATTGAGGATGATATCCCGATAATGCTTATTGATGAATCGGAGCAATTAGATATGGAAACTTGGGAAAAGATTATGAAAAAACATGGCATAGATGTCGATTAAAAAAGCTTTTCCCCAATATTCTCTCATAGATTAATTATCTTCAATTTCCCAATATTTCTAATTAAATATGATTATAAAATCAAATAAAGATGAAATAGAAAATGCGATAATTAAGTATTAACCATTCATCAAAAAACAATTAGGATTTATAGTAAGCAAATAGATAAAATATCAGACAAGCAAAAAATGGCAGAAAAAATTGCAGTTTTTAAGGGAAGACAAATTAGAAAAACCATTTATAATAATGAATGGTGGTTTTCTGTAGCTGATATAGTTGAAGTGCTGACAGATAGTGCTGATGTAAAACAGTATATTAAAAAAATACGATCACGTGATTCTGAATTAAATACTTACTGGGGTACAATTTGTACCCCCCTTGAGATGATAGCTAAAGACGGCAAATAATTAAATATGATTATAAAATCAAATAAAGATGAAATAGAAAATTATATTGTTGATGCTGCAAATTATAAAGGGTTTTGCGATGAAGTTTATATACCTGAAAATATAGATGAAGTTGTTAAAATAATCGGCAAAGCAAATACAACAAAAACACCTGTAACTGTTTCGGGAAGCGGTACGGGATTAACAGGCGGTCGAGTTCCCGAAGGCGGCATTGTGCTTTCTACAGAGCGCTTAAATAAAATTATTTCTGTAGATAAAGGACGAAAAATTGCCGTTGTTCAGCCTGGTGTAATTTTAAAGGATTTTCAAGATTATGTTGAATCATTAAATTTATTTTATCCTCCTGATCCTACGGAAAGAAATTGTTTTATAGGAGCAACTGTCGCAACAAATTCTTCGGGCGCAAAAACCTTCAAATATGGAGCAACTAGAAATTTTGTTATTGGACTTAAAATTGTACTTCCTACGGGTGAATTTATCTTTTTAAATAGAGGAAAAGAAAAGGCTGAAAATAAAAAACTAATTTTCCGTACTGAGTCTGGAAGACAAATTGAGTTAAAACTTCCCGATATAAATATGCCGAATACAAAAAACGCTGCGGGATATTTCATAAAACAAGATATGGATTTAATTGATCTGTTTATA
>CAZXJG010000219.1:0-4905 GCA_964640985.1 uncultured Melioribacteraceae bacterium
TAAATGCACAATTAGTTTTACTAAGAACACCCCTTATTAGTCAAACTGAACTAGTGTTAAGTTAATTATGATATGACGGTATATTTGTGTATATTTGTACCTAAAAAGAGGAAAGAGATGGTACATTACACAATAAGACTAAAAGAAGCGGAAGTAGAAGAACTTCAAAAAATAATCAATAAGGGAAAGCATTCTACCCAAGCATATCGAGCCGCGTATATTTTATTGAACTGTGATAAAGGAGATTATTCTAAGGACAAATCAATTACTAATGCTGAAATTTGTAAAATATTAAGAATCGGAGAAAGAACAATAGACAGAGTAAAAAAGAAATTCATGGAAGAAGGATTCGAAAAGGTTTTAGAAAGACGTCCTTCGAGTCAAAGTTATGTAAAAAAGATAGACGGTGATTTGGAAGCAAAAATAGTAACGCTTTGCTGTAGTCAACCACCGGAAGGCTACTCAAAATGGTCTTTGCGTCTCCTTGCAGATAAGATGGTAGAATTAAATTATGTTGATTATATTTCCCATGTATCAGTTAGTAAGATATTAAAAAAAACGAACTTAAACCTTGGAGAGTAAAAGGTTGGGTAATACCGCCCAAACAGAGTAGTGAATTCGTAGCCAATATGGAACATGTACTAGATGTGTATAAATTGCCATATGATGAGCAGCATCCAGTTGTTTGTATGGACGAATCGCCAAAGCAGCTAATAGAAGAAAAAGCATCTACTGATTTAAGACCCGGACGAGATGCAAGAGTAGATTATGAATACATAAGACACGGTATGGTAAACATTTTTATGGCAAATGAACCGCTAACAGGGAAAAGACTTGTAGATGTAACCGAATATAAAACAAAAAAGGACTGGGCAAAATTTGTAAAAAGAATAGCCAATGAAATGTATCCGAAAGCTAAGAAGATAAAGTTGGTAATGGATAATTATAATACACATGTAGCTTCTGCATTCTATGAAATATTTCCACCCGAAGAAGCAAGACAATTATGGAACAAGTTTGAATTCATATATACACCCAAGCACGGCAGTTGGTTAAATATGGCTGAAATCGAATTACACGTCTTGAATAGACAGTGTTTGAACCGACATATTCCGACTATGAAAAAAATAATTACTGAAGTTGACGCTTGGCAAAATCATAGAAACAATAAAAATTCTAAAATTAACTGGCAGTTTACAAACGAAAAGGCTCGGATAAAACTAAAATCTCTTTATCCGTCAATTTCTAATTAACATAACACTAGTATCCTAAATCGATATTTCGGCGTCCATATTATGTGGTAATCACAACGGTAAATTACATGGCTTAATTTCTTAAATTTACTCATACCAGTAACTTAATGTTTTTATGGCATAGCCTACCTTCGAAGAAGGTGGATTTCTGAGGTACATTAAAGAAACCGCTTCAGTTGATGATGATCAATTAGTTGATAAGCAATTGGATATAATAAAGGACCCATTTGATCCTGAAATTATAAAGGAAGCGAAAAATAACGGAATTGCAGATTCAACTATAAACGCAGCACAAAAATCACCGACTTATAAATTTATAAAAGAGTGGGGACTGGCACTCCCGCTTCATCCTGAATTCCGAACTCTTCCAATGTTGTTTTATGTACCACCTCTTCTTCCCGTCATGGCTTCTTTAAGCGAGACTGATAATACTGAAAATTCTAAAAATTTGGATCCAATTGCAAAATTCTGGGATGATAATTGGACGTATGATACCAGCACAAAAGATTTTTGGGGAAGAATTGACCAGGCGAGATTCCCTTTAAAGTATATGGCAAATATGTTCAGTGCTGGAGACGAAGATAAAATTAAGAACATACTTAAAAAATTAATGGCTGTAAGAATTTACCGCCGCGGGAAAACTGTCAGCGATATGAATAAAGAAAAAGTAAGGGCAACACTCAGCGATACAAAGTTAACACCTGAAATTGCAGATGAGATTTACAGGCTTACTTCTCTAGCTAAATTTGATGAAAGATTTGTAATACCTCCGGCCCATAGAGAACAAGCAATAGAAATGATTGAATATACAGGAGATAAAAAAGGTTCGGCGGGTTTTGGATTTAACGAAACACCGCGAAGAGGTTTATAAAAATATTGATGGAAAATTTATTTTCTAAAAATGGACAGGGGATTTATGATAACAAGTAAGAATTACGAGACAATTGCACAATTATTTTATTATTCGGATAATCAATTCCCGGAAAAAGTAAAAAGTGCTCAATCTCTCTTAGATAAAGAATATCCTGTTGCTGCAACTTATTTAATTAGATTTACAGAATTTGTAAATAATGTAAAAATATCTAAAATTCAAGAAATTTATACCCGTACCTTTGATGTTCAAGCTATTACAACACTTGATATTGGTTATGTGCTTTTTGGAGACGATTACAAAAGAGGAGAGCTTTTAGCAAACCTTAGTCGTGAACATAAAAATGCCGGTATTGACTGCGGTACGGAATTAGGTGACTTTTTACCTAATCTTTTAAAGTTGCTTACCAAAATAAAAGACACTGAACTTAGAAACGGATTATCAACAAAAATCATGATTCCTGCACTATCCAAAATTATATCCGAATTTGATAGTAAAGAATTAGAAAAGAAAAACAAAATTTATAAAAAACATCATAAAACTTTAATTGAAATATCTGAAAATTATGGAATAATTTATCTTCAGCCTTTACTTGCAGTACAAAATGTTTTAAAAGAAGATTTTAATTCAGACTTATATAAAGACGAACTTAATTCTTCATACTCAAAATCTATATCAACAGAAATTGCTATTAAATAATAAAAAGTATTATAAACATGAATACATTTAATAATTTCTTTTTTATTGCCTTTCCGTATGTTGCGCTTATTGTTTTTCTAATTGGTTCAATTTATCGTTATAAGACAACAAAATTTAAGTTTTCATCGCTTTCATCCCAATTTTTAGAAGGACGGCAATTATTCTGGGGTTCTGTCCCGTTTCATTGGGGAATTGTTATACTATTTTTCGGGCATCTTATCGGCTTTCTAATTCCCAAAACAGTGCTTGCATGGAACAGTGTACCCATAAGATTGATAATACTTGAAACTACTGTTTTTATATTCGGATTGAGCGCTTTTATCGGTTTAATAATCCTTTTTATTCGCAGAAAAACAAACAAACGGATTACTTCAGTTACGAGTAAAATGGATTACTTTATTGAGATACTTTTATTGATTCAAATTTTCTTAGGTCTCCGGGTAGCAACCGGTTACAGATGGGGCTCAGCGTGGTTCGCTGCTATATTATCTCCCTATTTAATGTCTATTTTTACATTTAATCCACAAATAAATGCAGTTACAAATTTACCGCTCGTAATACAATTGCATATTATCATCGGATTTCTGATAATCCTTCTTATCCCCTTTACTCGTTTAGTGCATTTTTTGGTTTATCCATTAAACTATTTATGGAGAAGTTATCAGAAAGTTATATGGAATTGGACTAGGAAAAAGGCACGTAATCCTGCCGCAACTTTGTCTACTACAAAACCAAAAAATAATTGAAGAAAAACCAAATGGTTTATATGAAATATATGTCTATAGTGATGAATTATAAAATAAATAGCACCTGAGTAATTACTTAGTTTATTACACTATAGTTCCACCGATCCTTGGTTTTTTTGTAGATATTTGTGGGGAAAGCGGATATGCTATATGTTTTAAAGTGTATATCATTTTTGCAATTATATGTATTTTAACAGCATTAGTGTTAAAAAAGGAATTTGGTAAATTATGATGAAAATGAAAGGATAATGACATTGAAATTAAAAAATCAAAAACAATCCGATCCGTTGAAAAGATTTGTTGAGAAGGATGGCTATTTACAAGAATATTCCCCTATGAACCCACCTGATGCATACTCGATAAAAAGCAGCGATACCATACCCTATGAAAAATTACACCCTTTTCTTCAAGAATTAATTGATGAACATAATAATAGTACAAGTAAGATTAAAGCATTTGAGGAAATTTTAAATAAAATATATACAGAAAGAATTAAATGAGAATTTGATAAAGAACTTAAAAATTTTTTCCAATTCCTCGATAATAATATAGTTAAAAGAGATATATTCATTAAACTTAACGGATTTACCGATATTAAATACAGCGAGGACTCCGAATTCATTAAAAGAGCTAAAATTCTATTCAATATTAAAAAAGTTGATTTCCCCACTTATATTTACTACCGTGATACTGAAGATAGTATTTGTAATACGATTTGATAAATTATATAATTTTAAAATTAAATTAAAAAGCGATATCAAATCAAATATTTTTTTAACACATCTTCGGGAATGCGAACCGGTCGTCCTGATCTAATTGAAACCATAGTAAAATCAGCATAACCATCGGCAGCAACTTTTTTATTTTCACCTTTTAAAATCCAATAGTTTAATTTAACTTGAGCAGCACTCGCAGATTCGATTTGTGCCCTAACAATAACATTATCCGATATCTTTATTCCTCTTTTATAGTTAATATGTATCATCGAAGCAACCCACGTATATCCTTGTTCCAAAAATTCTTCCATCGACATTCTATAATTATTTTTCATTTGTTCGTAACGTGCAGCCAAAAGATAATCTAAATATTTTGAATAATGAACGTGATTATTTAAATCAATATCATCCGGACGCACTTTAATTTCAGTTTCAAAAGTTGAATACATTATAACCTCATTTTTTAATTTTTCTAATAAATTAATTTATTAAATCAATAATAAAAAATACTATCTATCTTATTTGTTGTTTAAAATTAAAAAAACTTAGTTTTATAATAACAAAATATATGAGATAAATAAAAAAATTGAACTTATATATCTTTAACAGGTTACAAAAAC
>CAZXJG010000220.1:0-4896 GCA_964640985.1 uncultured Melioribacteraceae bacterium
ATTGAGTTTGTTCAAAGCTTAAACCAGCTCTATAACTGAACTGTTCCCAAAATGAGCTGTACATATTTTTATTAGAAATTTTCTCGAAACCGAACGCAAATTTTTGATAATTTCTTAAATTCGAGGAAATTTTACCGTTAAATTTATAATTGCTCCAAGGTTGATAAAGATAATCGGCTAAAAAAAGATATTTATTATTCAGTTTAAAACTTGTACCCACTCCAATTTTAATGGGGAATTGAGTATTTGTTAAACCTTGTGATGATGTATATTTGCCGACAGAATTTAATGTTGATAACGTTGTGTCGGTATTTAATTTCGGAATATAATTAAAAACAAATCCAAATCGCAAATCACTAATTCCCTTTTTGTTTGCATCACTTAGAAAAGCATCCGTAACAAAACCTATTGTTGTGCCAATTCCTCTATAATCTCTTTTTTTAATAAAACTTGCGTTTTTAAAATTTGAACCGGAAGGAAAATCCAACTTTGTTGAATATTCGATTTTCCCAAAATAATATTCAAAAGTAGCGCCAAAATTTAAATGAAAAGGCAATTTATAAGTAGCTCCGATAAATGCTTTTGCCAAACCGCCGGTACCGGAAAATATTTGTGAATAATTACCGATTAATGAATTTTTAGAATTCCGGATTATATTATATTCAACGTTCGTTACAGGCAATATCCCGAATGCCGCAACTATGCCGTGCTTTTTTTCAATAGGAAAACCAAATGTAAAACCATTAAATTTTGTACTGTAAAATTTGGAAGATTCGATATTTGTACTCATATTAATTTCCGTAAAATTAGCCGAAATTTCGAAATGGGTCAAATTAACACCATTCCAACTTGCCGGATTAACACCGCTTAAATATAACCGGTCGGAAATACCTATTCCCAAACCTCCAAGCCCCATTCTTCTTGCCGAATAATTAAAAATTAAATCACCCAAACCGAACCTTGTATACGGCGAACCGCCGGAAGCAAAAACAGTTGAAGTTAAAATAATAAAAAGAATAAATGTTTTGTATAATTTCATATTAAGTATAATTTTAATTTTTACTAGTATAGTAAATTATTAACTGTGGTTTTTTTGCTGCATCAGGTGCATTATTTCTAAATATAGCCACCGCATTTAATGCCCGTTCTTCATCAGACAAACGAATTATTGCTCCTTGATTGTTACCTTGATCAATCCAGCGCTGTACAAATCTTGAAATATCGCCTGAATATTCGAAATTTTTCCTCAACAAAAATGCCGTATATGTATATGTTAATACGCTATCGGTTGTACTATCTTGAAGCATTTCAACAGCTATTGAGTCTGATGGAATACTCCCGAAAAAAGTTTTTGTTGAATCGGCAAATAATTTTAATGTAGCCTTATTTATCGCAGCACCTTTAGGAATTTGCGAAACATCAAACCAAATCTTTCCTCTTAATACAAAACCGTCCATAAGCAGAACCTCGCTATTCGAAACGATCGGAGGATTTCCCTCAATAACGTGAATATCTTTTTGGGGAGATGCTTTTAACGTATCGATAAAAGAACCCGGTTTTTCTACACGAACGTATAACGTAGGCAAAAGGTTCGAAGGATTTAACGATAACCCCTGAAAGCCGATTATTTTTTGAGTTGTAAATGTAGGTTCAAGCAACAACCCGTAATTTTTAGGAACATTATTATCAATTTTTTCTTGTAACCATTGTTTAGCAATCTTATTTGAAATAGAAAATTTAATAAGCGAATCGGAAACTTCTTTCATAGTTGCAATATTTGTTTTGTCATATTGTAGAAGCGCCAAACTATCCTCGTCAAATTTATACGGGTACCAATTAGATAAAATATTATAAACATTCAACGCAAAAAAAGAAGATTTATTACCCAACGTATATTTAGGATAAATATTAATCCAAGCAGAAAGTACATTTAGCGAATCACTTTTTAGAGCAGTTAATAAAGAATCGGGCATTGATACGGGGAAAAACACTAAGGCTTTGCTTACAATTTGTTTATATCGCCCCACCAAAACGGTACCCGATTTACCTAAATCAATTTTAGTTTTATATGAAATCAATTTTTGATTAGCCGAATTAGCGGAAGAATTCCAAATATTAACCTGTGTTAAATCACCATTCGGTATTAAAGCCGACCCTATTGAAGAAGGACCGTTTTGACATCCATAAAATATTAATGATGTGAAAATAAATACTATTAAAATTTTAATCTTTTTCAAAAATCATTGCTCCGGAATATTCTGTTTAATAAAATTACAAGCATCTAAAAAATCAACAGCAACAAAATTGGGTGTTTTAAATTCATTTTTCAAGTTAATTATTTCTTTATCGGATAAATTATTATTTACTAAAATTGTTTTAACTCCTGCTTTATTACCAGATTCAATATCCGATAACTGATCACCGATAAGAAAAGATCTTTTTAATTCAATTTTATATTCTTTAGCTGCTTGGAATATCATATCCGGCGAAGGCTTTCTGCATTTAACTAATTCCGGAGAATCAAAATCGGGATGGTAAGGACAATAATAAAAAGCATCTATTGTAATATTTTTATCTAAAAGTATTTCGTTGATTTTTTGATTAACGGCATCAACTTCTTTTTTAGAAAAAAATCCTCGCGTAATACCGGATTGATTTGAAATGACAATTATTAAAAAACCTAATTCTTTTTTCAGTTTATAAATTCCGTCGGCAACCCCCGGATAAATTTTTACTTCAGAAGGGTCGGAAATATATCCAGAGTCATAATTTATTGTACCGTCCCTGTCAAGAAATATCGCAGCATTTAACATCTAAACCTAAATAATATAATTGCATAAAAATAAAATAACTTTATAATTCAGATTAACTAATTATTTTTTTATATAATTGTACATATTTTTTTGATGAATTCAACCATGTAAAGTCCGATTTCATCCCGTTTTTTTGTAGTTTTATCCAAGTTTTTTTATCATTTTTATATAAATCAATAGCCCGTTTTATCTCATTTATCATATCATTTATTTCATATTTTTCAAATACAAAACCATTACCATCTGCATCTTTCCCATTAAATTTATATACCGTATCTGCAAGTCCACCTGTTTTACGAACAATTGGAAGTGTACCGTAAATAAGACTGTACATTTGGTTAAGTCCACAAGGCTCATATTTTGAAGGCATTAAATACATATCGGCACCTGCCTCAATAAGATGTGCCAATTGATCATCAAAGCCAAGGTAACACGAAAATTTATCCTTATATTTTAACATTTCCTTTTCAAAAAATTGATGATAAACTTTATCACCGGTTCCAAGAAGAACGAAATGTGCATCAAGCTGCATCATTTCTTTAAATGCTTTCTTAACAAGATCAAATCCTTTGCTATCATACAATCGTGAAATCATTCCGATGATAGGTTCATCTTTTTTAAACTCAAAACCGAATTTTTCCGCTAATGCTTTTTTGTTTTCTAATTTATCGGCTACCGATTTAAAAGTATATTTTTTTGCAATTTGTTTATCTTTTTCAGGATTCCAAATCTTGATATCTATACCGTTAACAATGCCGTATAAATCCTTCTCTCTTTTACTAAGCACTTTTATAAGACCTTCGCTATACTCTTCATATTTGCAAATTTCTTTCGAATAGGTTTCACTTACCGTGCTTATCGCGTCGGCAAATTGGAGTCCTGCTTTTAAAAAATTAACTTTATTTTTATGAATAATACCATTATCACTTTTTAATTTTTCAGGCAATCCGGTTTTTGAAAAGGTAGATTTTGAAAACTCACCTTGAAAAGACAAATTATGAATTGTAAACAATGTTTTGATGGAACTAAATAACGGATCATCGTTATAAACGGTTTTCAAATAAGCAGGTATAAGTCCCCCTTGCCAATCGTTGCAATGTATAACATCGGGCACCCAGCCTAATTTTTTAATCAATTCAAAAATAGATTTGGCTAATAAAATAAATCTTTCGTCGTTATCAGGAAAATCTTTGCCGGTTAACGGATCTGAATAAAGGCTGTGACGAGAGCCGAAATATTCCGGATGATCTAAAAAATAAATTTGAACTCTTGCTTTTGAACCAATCAAAAATGATGAACGTAAAGAAAATACTACTTCTTTTTTACCAATATTTGTTGTTAAGTCTTTCAGTCTTACAACTTCGTGAATTTTAAATTTCCTTTCATCAATAGCTCCATATTTAGGAACAACAATTCTAACATGATGACCTAATTCTTGTAATTTTTGCGGAAGAGCCGACGAAACATCTGCTAATCCACCGGTTTTTATAAAAGGAACAACTTCTGATGTTATAAAAAGAATTTTTAAACTTTTGTTTGGAGCCATTTTTTTACTTGTCCTTTATTTTTTAATATAGTAATTTACTAAAATCTAAACTTTATGACAAAGTTTACTGCTTTTCATATTTTCGCTTACTTAATAATCAGTTTAAACGAATAGAGATGATAACGTTATTTTATAACATAGCGCAAATTGTTACCGTTAATACTAATGGGGTAAATTCATTACGCGGTAATTTATCAAACGAATTATCACCACTTTACAATCACTCAATTGTTGTTGAAAACGGAATAATTAAAGATATTATACCAATTCAATCTGCTGAAAAGAATTTTTACGATTCTAAAATTGACTTAAAAAATAATGTTGTTTTACCGGGGTTAATAGAGTGTCATACACATACGGCATTTGCAGGCTACCGTTCGAAGGAATTTCGAAAAAGGCTTCAAAAGATTTCTTATGAAGATATTGACAAAGGCGGAGGAGGAATCAACACAACTGTTCGAGCCGTTCGCAATACTTCTTCTAATGATTTATTAAAAATTATTAAACCCCGTATCGATTATTTTATTTCTCAGGGAA
>CAZXJG010000221.1:0-4879 GCA_964640985.1 uncultured Melioribacteraceae bacterium
GGTATTTATAATTATTACGCCGCAGAAATTCCAAAACAATATCCATTCATTAAACCATTTATGATATTTTTCCCCGGCGGTAATACTCAAAAAGGACTCCAACAATTAAAAATAGTTGCTAAAGAAGGGAAGTACGCTAAAATAGAAGCAACGTTTTTCTTGCTAACTCTTTATTACCGTTATGAAAAAAATTATGATGAAGCTTTGAAATATGCAAAAATATTAGTCCGTAAATTCCCCGATAATCCCTTGTTTCTTAGTTATTACGGCCGTATTTATGTTAGAAAGAACGATTATTTAACAGCCGGTAAAATATTTTTACGTGAGGTTAAAAAATGCGATGAAGGTTTACCCGGTTTTGGAATAAGATTTAAACGGGAGGCAGATTATTACGTTGGAATGAAATATAAACTGGAAAATAAAATTGATTCTGCGATTGTTTATTTTAAAGGCAGTGAAAAATTATCACGCATTTTAGATAAAAAAAAGGCAACAGGTTTTCTAATTAATTCTGTGCTTTATCTCGGTATGTTTTACGACCAGCTTGGATATCGTAATCTTGCAATAGAAAAATATAAAGAGGTACTTAAATTAAAAGAATTTTGGCATTCGCACGAACAAGCTAAAAGGTATTTGAAGCATCCTTACAAAAAATAAATATTATTTCACCATAACAATTTGAACAAGTATTTATAATACCTGAAATTAATTATACAAAGTCTAATAGAACGTTGTTTATAATGATGTAGTTATTCCTATTCTGTTTAATCCGCCGATAGACCCCAAAGAAGAAAAAGCGTAATCAAATCTGTATTTGCCTATTAAGACGCCGAAACCAAAACTAAAACCTGCCAAGCCTGGGGTTGACCCAATAGGCAGTTCGGTTCTTTTTTGATTATCAAAACCGAATCTTGCTCTCAGCACTTTACTTAATCTAAATTCGGCACCAAAGGTAAATTGTTTCAGATAATCGGAAAATCTATTGTGAGTTTCATTTAATCTATTTAGTGAAAAATAAATTGTTAATGGTACATGTTTAAGAGTTTTTGCAAAACCGGCTCGTATATCAAGAGGCAGACGCTCCTTAATTGAATAGTACGAAGTGATTTGTGAACCTAAATTTAATATTGAAAATCCAAAACTCCATTGATATGAAGGTATAACATAATTTAATCCCAAATCAAATGCATAACCTGTAGATGATCTGCCGGCAATTCCCGAATATATAAATTTGACACTTGTTCCATAATAAAAATTTTTGCCCAACAGATTTGAATAACCGATTATAACCGCTAAATCTGCTGCGCCGAAGCTGCCGTTTTTATTACCATATTGATCGGCTTTAACAAAACTGCCGTAATTAATATAATCTATTCCGGCGGCAAATCTACCAAGATTGCTAATTTCTTGCGAGTAAACCAAACTAACGGAATTAATATCTAAAAGATGCTTGAGATATGAAAATGAAACAGGTTTTTTTTTAAGCAAGCCAATCCCTGCCGGATTATAGAATATTACATTAGGATCATCATGATTTGCAACAAAGCTTCCGGCTAAAGCTGCTGCGCGCGGACTTGTTTGAAGATTTAAAAATTTGTAAGTACTTTGAGCTTGAATTACATTAAAAAATAATATCGAAACAAGTATAGTAAAAAAGGTTTTTACCTTCATAAATTCCCCAAAATTTGACAGACGATATTAAATATAAATCAATATAAAGGCAAGCCAAATGAAAATTCAATTATATTTTTGTAAATAATAAAATTTATATTGTCCATCTCGATAATCATTGGCATTAAATAAAAATATTATTATGTTTTTTTTTAAATTAAAAAGGATTTAAAATGAAATTTAAGCAAATAATAATCTTTTTAGGTGTTTTAGTTATGAGTACTCAAATAATCAACGGCGGTATATCAATGATATTACAAAATAAAACTAAAATAGAGAAAGCAAACAAATTCAATCAAAAGAAATATGAAAAATTAAACAAGTTTTACAGCAGCAAAAAGCTCGGCTCTTTTGTCAAAAATGGGGAAACAACTTTCAGATTGTTTGCACCTGATGCCCAAAAAGTTATTCTTTGCACATATAATAATTTAACACAAAAAACTCCCAAACAATATCCAATGACAATGGACAAAAACGGTGTTTGGGAAATATCGCTTAACGGAGAACTATATGGCGCTTTTTACGGTTATAAAGTATATTCCGAAAATGATATTAAAACAGGGAAAAATGTAGTTGTATCGGTTGACCCTTACGCAAAGGCTGTAGCCACATATACAACGTTTATGAATCCCCGTAGAGCTATTGTTTACAAAGATAATTATGATTGGGGTAATGACCATTGGATTCAGAGAGATTGGCGTGATTTAATTATTTATGAAATGCACATCCGCGATATGACAATAGATCCGTCATCCCAAGCAAAATATGCGGGTTCTTATGAAGGATTAACCGAACATAATATTCGCGGCGGTATCGATTATATAAAATCTTTAGGAGTAAATACCGTTGAATTGATGCCGGCAATGGAATATGCCAATATAGAAATTCCTTATAAAGATTCTTTGGATGGAATGTTCAATACATGGAACCCGTATGAAAGAAATCACTGGGGTTATATGACTTCGAATTTTTTCGCACCTGCAGCTTATTATTCGACCGACTGGAAAACAATGAAATGGAATACTTGGATGGGTTCCGATGCATCGCAGGTTAATCAATTCAAAGATATGGTTAAAGCATTTCATAAAGAAGGTATCGGCGTTATGATGGATGTTGTTTTCAATCATCTTTCCGAATATGAAATGGGAAATTTAAAACAAATTGATAAAGAATATTATTTCCGGCTTGATTCGAACGGTAATTATATTTCTAAAAGTTATTGCGGAAACGATTTGAAAACGGAACGTCCGATGGTTCGAAGATTAATTGTAGAAAGCGTTCTTTATTGGATGAAAAATTATCACATTGACGGCTTTAGGTTCGATTTAGCGAAATTGATAGATTGGAAAACTATTGAAACAATAATTAGAGAAGCGAAAAAAATAAATCCGAATGTTGTGTTTGTATGTGAACCATGGGGCGGCGGATATGACCCGACCGGATTTTCTTTACGCGGATGGGGTTCGTGGAATGATCAAATCCGTAATGGAATTAAAGGAGAAAACCCTTTCAACGGACTTGGTTGGATATTCGGGAAATTCTACGGTAATAATAATATTAAAAGAATTGAAAGCTATGTAAACGGAACACTTCTTCGAGATAAATATGGATTATTCACAAATAAAAAATATTCGGTAAATTATCTTGCTTCACACGACGGCTATACGCTCGGCGATTTTATCCGTATTGGCACTAAGACAGTTGATCCCAAAAAAATTATTACGGATGTTGATAAATTTGTTAAACTTACTCCGCAGGAAATGAAATTAAATAAATTAGCCGCTTTGTTTTTATTTACTTCACAAGGAATTGTAATGTTTCAAGAAGGTGTCGAATTTGCCCGTACAAAAGTTATCCCCTTAAATATTAAAGTGCCTGATAAACAAAAAGGACATATTGATAACAACAGCTACAATAAAGATAATGCAACAAATTATATTAATTACAAACATGTAGAAATAAATAAAGAGCTTGTAAATTATTACAGGGGGTTAATTGCATTAAGAAATACCTATCCCGCTTTTAGAAGAGCAAAATACGATAATATCCATTTCGTTGAATTAAAGGGTAATAAATTTGCACTCGGCTATTTTTTAAAATATAAAAACAGAATCTTCTTTGTTGGGTTTAATGCCGATCCAAAGAAAAAAGCCGATTTCAAGCTTCCTAAAGGCAACTGGGACATTTTGATAAATTCTAAAAAAGCCGGCTTTGACCCTATTGGAGTTATTCAAAATTCATTGCTTTTGCAACCTACTACCGGAGCTGTTTTGAAAATGCAATAATTTTATTCTTTATACACAGGTATGGTAAATTGGATATTCTGCCGTTTGATATCAAACAACCACCCTTGTTACTTTACAATTATAAAATCTAAAAGATTCCCGATAGAAAAATTAAGAGGTTCACAATGGATAAGCAACTATTGGAGACTTATACAGATTACTTAATGAGTTCATTTTCATATACGACAGCTACAGGATTATCAATGATGTTAGATGGAGGAATAAGCCACGACAAAGTAACAAGATTTTTAAGTTCAAGAGATTTTATATCAGTAGATTTATGGGGAATGGTAAAACCAGCAGTAAGACAAATAGAAAGTGAAGAAGGAGTAATGATTGTAGATGATACAATAGAAGAAAAGCCAAGCACAGATGAGAATGAAATAGTGTGTTGGCATTATGACCATAGCAAGGGCAGAACAGTGAAAGGAATAAATATTATATTTGCATTTTATTATAGTAAAAGAGTCAAAGTACCGGTAGCATTTGATTTAGTCAGGAAGACAAAAACAGTGATTAACGAAAAGACAAAGGAAGAAAAAAGAATTAGTGAGAAAACAAAAAACGAACAATATGAAAAAATGCTAAAAGTTTGTATAAAAAACAACATTAAATTCAAATATGTCCTAAATGATCTATGGTATGCAGCCAGTAAGAATATGATGTATGTTAAAGCAGAACTGAAAAAAGATTTTATAATGCCAATAAAAACAAATCGAAAAATTGCCCTGAGCAAGAAAGATAAACTTAATGGTGAATTAATAAGATTATCTACACAATGTATTTTTTCTTTAGGGGGTGGAATAAAATAAGTTATTGAATTACAAGTATCCTCTCAAAACACAATGGTAACTCACCTTACATCTTAATAATATTCCCAGTATTTATTCTTAAAATCAGATAAAATATCCTGATGGACTTTG
>CAZXJG010000222.1:0-4833 GCA_964640985.1 uncultured Melioribacteraceae bacterium
ATCCTTAATATAATGGAACTTTAAAATAATAAAAAAATATTTATTACTATAAAGCAATATGAGAATAAATTTTTACCGTAAACAATTTTCGTTTCTTCGATATTACAAAAAATATCCACGTAAATTAAAAGCAATTAATTTAACATAATATTAAATTGCACATACAAAATTGGAACTTAAATTATGGCTGATAAAAACATTAAAACATTGAAGCGTGGATTACTTATAATAATAGAGGGCATTGACGGTGCGGGGAAAACCACACAAGTTAAATTATTAGCTGAACATCTTCGAAAACTCGGTTATTTGGTTTCAACATTACTGTCATACCTATATACACCAAGACATAAGAAAGTGCGTCCATTTCTGGACGCAGCTTCCTTGCTTGTTCTTGATTGTTTAAAAATTACCGATTTTCGAAACAGAACATAGCAAACGCTACGTTATAAAATTTATGTTAAATCTTTAGTTTATTGTTAGTCTCCGGTATTAAATTATTTCAATTCTTCAATTATCTTTAATATTTTAATTTTTAAATTAGGAATATCAATCATAACAGTATTCCATATTTCTTCTTCGTCAATTCCAAAATATTCGTGAACAATAATATTTCTTAATCCAATAATTTGAGACCATGATATTGAAGGAAATTTATTTTGTACTTCATTAGAAATTTTGTTAGCTGCTTCACCAATTATTTGAAGATGATAAATCATCCATTTCTGAATTAGTTCATTTTGTAAATATTCGTCTTCACCTTTTACAGCGTATTTCTCAATCTGTTCAATAGCTTCTATAATATCTTTTAACCATTCAATCTCCTTCCTCATAATTCAATAGCATCTTTAATAAGACTGTTTTTAATTTTTTCTTTTAGAGATTTGTAAGTAACAACATCAACATCTTGGCCTAATAGCTCCTTTAAGTCCTGCATCAATGCTATTCTATTTAAAACTGTTTTTCCTTTTTCCATTTCTACAACAAAATCAACATCACTGTTTTGATTTTGTTCGCCTCTGGCAACAGAACCAAATATTTTTATATTTTTAGCACCGTGTAAAAACGCAATTCTCAGAATATCATTTTTATATTCTTTTAGTTTAGTTATCGTCATAAATCATACTTCCTAAAAAAACTGTTTTTATTATCAAAAATAGCAGCACCGTAATTTTTATTCAATTTCTTTTACTACAGTATAGGCAACAATTAAGTAAGTGTAATATTGAGGAGTATTGTATTTTCTGTATGACTCCATACATTAAAATAATATAACTAAAAATATCTTACAAATCAAAGAAAATCTTTTTTAGCGATGTAAAAAAGGAGTGTTATTGAAATAGTATCAAATAACTATATTAATTTCTTTAGCCGGTTGTCGAGGACCATTCCTCGACAAAAACAATAGAGATTTACAAATTATAAAAGCGATAATAAAATGAGATCTGGCTAAGCCCTGTTTTATATTAATTTATTTTTCTTTCCGAATTGATTTAAATCATAAATTTTTACCGTAAACAATTTTCGTTTCTTCGATATTACAAAAAATATCCACGTAAATTAAAAGCAATTAATTTAACATAATATTAAATTGCACATACAAAATTGGAACTTAAATTATGGCTGATAAAAACATTAAAACATTGAAGCGTGGATTACTTATAATAATAGAGGGCATTGACGGTGCGGGGAAAACCACACAAGTTAAATTATTGGCTGAATATTTTCGGAAACGCGGTTATTTGGTTTCAACATTTAAAGAACCTACAGACGGACAATACGGTCGATTGATAAAGGAAATATCAAAAAACGGGAGAAAAAACATTACTCCGAAAGATGAATTGGAGTTATTCATAAAAGATAGAAAAGAGGATATTAAGTTTAATATTAAACCTTCGTTAGATAAAAAAGAAATTGTAATAGTAGATAGATATTATTTTTCCAATATTGCATATCAAGGGGCACTTGGACTTAATACCGAAGATATTCGTGCGGCAAATGAGAAAATATCAATAGCCCCCGACATTGTGGTAATTTTGGATTGTGATGTTAATATTGGTTTAAATAGAATAAAAAGTTTTCGTAATGAAAAACCCAATCATTTTGAAGAAGAAAAGTATTTAAATAAGGTAAGGAAAATTTTTAAAAATATACACGGTCCAAATATAAAATTTATTGATAGTTCGGCATCAATCGAAATAATTTTTAATCAATTGAAAAAAATAATAGAAGATATTATGCTTCCTTTAACCGTCGATAAAGCATAACAGACGTAAATTTAAAAATAACTTTTACAATACACTCCGATAAGTAAAATCATTTAAATTTTATTTTCAGCAATTCAGCAGGATCAATGCGATTTTTATACCACATAACCGCCCAATGTAAATGCGGACCGGTTGTTCTGCCTGTAATTCCGACTTCGCCTATTTTTTCTCCTTTTTTTACAAATTGACCTTTTTTAACATACATTTTACGTAAATGAAGATAATAACTAATTAGCCCCTGTCCGTGATCAATTAAAATATAATTACCCGAAAAGTAAAAGTTATCTGCGGCTAATAAAACTTTTCCGTCAGCCATTGCATATACAGGGGTACCAACCGGTACGGCAATATCCAAACCGTTATGCGGACTTTTAGGAATGCCGTCTAATATTCTTTGACTACCGAAAACACCCGATATCCGTCCCCCTTTTACCGGTCGCATAAATCCCGATGCATAATAAGCTTTATCAATTTTACCTACTTCTTTCCGTGATTCTATTTTTATTTTTCTTTGACGAGCTATTTTTTTAAGCTGACTTTTAGGTGGTGTTACTAATTTCTTTTTAACATTATTTATTCTTTGAATTTTGTATTTTCTTTTATGCAAGATGAATTTTTTAACAAATTTCTTCCCGTCTTTAAACTTAACTTTAAGCCGGTAAATTCCTTTCGCATTTCTATCAAAGCCGAATACAAACCAGCCGTTTTTGTCAAATTTTAATACTTTTTTATTTAATACTACTTTACTAATTTCGGCGGCTTTTCCGAATACCAAATCTCCCGGTCTTGCAGCGCCGTAAAGATGTAAATTTTGTGAAAAAACGGCGGTAGTAAAAAGCATCAATAGTATAAATGAATTGCGTAAAACTTTCATGATAAACTTCTTTAAGTTATTTTTAATTTTAAGTACAAAAATAAGCAAAAACATAATGCCTTAAAATGTAAATAAATTTGGGGGGTAAATATTTTTCTTGTTTTGGGTTTTGTGGATTTAATATCCTTTTGGAGAAAATAAAAAATAACAGGAAATTAGTTTTACGAAATGTTCATTTACAAAATGTTATATTGTATAAACTATTAAAAACGAATACCGATAATAAATACAAATTAAAAAGAATAGGTTACAATATGAAAAAGGTAATTGGTATTAATATTTTAATAATCTTTATGTTATTGTTAAATATTCCATTGATTGCGCAAACCATTACGGTAGAAGACAGTGTTGCCCGTGAAAATGCAATACTAAAAAATTTCATTCCTTTTTCCACACCCCGCACAAGCGGACGACCCGGTTCGGTATTCAGAATTTCCGCTTCCGGGAAAAGATTTTTTGTTGAAGATATTAAGCAAATAAAATCTTACATTAGTAAAGACGGTAATATTAAAGGTATTATGTATTTCACTCCTTCTGAAATTCTGGAAATTTTAAATTTAAATTTTAACGGCAATGACGTGGTAAAATGCGAAGTTGAAATTAAAAATGTTATTCGTGAATATACCGATCAGGCTAATGTTGACAAAGTTCTTTGGGATGACGATAAAGCGGAAGATATTGTTGTTGATGAAAAAAGCAAATACTATTTAATTAGAGAAACAATATCTACAAAAGAAATCACATACAGTTTTAGCAACGAAACTATTGCACGTCTATATAGGGGCAAAGATCAATTAACCAATTTAGAAGCACAGGGCAGCGGACAAGTAGATTTTCCGTATCAAATAAAGAGAAAATTTAAAACGCTGCACAGGATATTTTATCTTGACCAAAAAATCGGGGAGAAGGCATACGAAAATTAGCTTTGCCGCTTTGTCATATCAAATTTTAATTAGTTAATTTTTATATCCCGCTTCTTTCTATCGGGGACACAGGATTATATTTCGGCAGGCACCGGATTCGAGATGAATTTTTTGCAACGTTATGTGCTTCTTTCATTCCTTATTCTCAACGGTTAGTATATGAAAAGTAGGCGATTCCGAAGCTCAAATTTTTTAATTTACTGCGAACTTAAAACGAGCTATAAACCTTGATATTACTACTATCTCGCCTATTTTTTATATACATTGTTACCTGCTGGATTTTCATTCATTTCAGTTATAAAATTCTTTATCTACAATTCCTATTTTCTTTGCAACTTTCATTACAACTAAATCATGTTTTACGCAATCATAACCCGTTTCAAGTAGGAAGTGTAAAAGTGATGTTGTTGAACGAAAAAATAGAACTTTATTTTCTTCCATTACTTTTTTCAATTTCTTAAATCCAATCCAAAATATTTTAATATCTTTTTCTGTCCTAATTTCCTTTGGTATTTCTGTTTCAGTCAAAAGTTTATTGAATGTATGGCTGTATAGTATTCTCAACAATATTTTTGTTTTTTTGGTCAAGATTTACATAAAGTCGGAGATAAATCATTATTCATAAGTTCAGATATTGTTGGAATAACTGTTAAATTCTTTAGCTTTAAGAACATTGTAATAATAGTTCGACCTGTTTCTGTTAGAAAATATTTAATCCTTCTTCGGATTCGAACATTATATCTGTCGCATATTCGACTTGCTTAATTGACCA
>CAZXJG010000223.1:0-4818 GCA_964640985.1 uncultured Melioribacteraceae bacterium
AAAAGCCGCACCGTTTTCGCAGCTTGTCCCGATGTTTTTTATCGGGGGTCGGGTGGAAAAGCTGGTTATGTGCGTTACTTTTTCTCTTCAAGCATTTTCTTTTTTAGTTTTTTCTTGTTCATTTCAAATGCTGAAATTAAAAATTTTTGATCAATATTAATTTTTACTATTTCAGGTATGCTTGTAGTAAAAGAATTTATGTTGTCCAAATTTATTCCATCGGATTCAATATATTTATCTGAAAAGTCTTGTTCAAAATCAGAACGCTTAAGATTGCTTCTCACAAATATTAATATATCGTTTAAATTTGCATAATATATATCAATAGTTTTCTTTGTGCCAGTGCTATCATGTGTAACCATAAAACTAAATCCAATCATCTGAAGTTGAATTTTTTCATCGAACAAAGTAAAACTTTCGTTTCTTTCCAAAATCACAGGGTAATATATCTCATTAAGATAAAGAATTCGTGAAATTGGTGCGGGGTCAGATATTATTTGATAAGCAGACCTTTGGAACAAATATTCAGAGTTATTATTTATGTGAGAAAAAAACAAAAAGGTGGTTGGTGATGTAGAATTTATATCAAGTCCAATTTCAAAATATTTAAACTTTCGAAAAGTATTTTCTTTAAGAAACCTATCTATCTTTTTGTTTATTAGCTTGAATTTTATTGTATTTGCTTTTTTAGGAAGTGTAACAACTTTTGTGGCAAAATAAATGATTTCTGATAATATAGTTATGTAAAAACTATATAATCCGGCAGAGGTAATAATCTTAGTCTTGGTGGGATCATAGTGTCTAAGAACCCCTTGAAATGTGTTTTTTAATAAAAAAACAAGTGAAGCAATTTCTTTACTAGTGTCGGCAGCATTTAAATCAATTTCTCTAATTTCTAAATAAATATCTTGTAATTCTTTATAGTCAACTCTTCGATTTTTATAACTTTTAGTCGAGTGCTTCTCAATCAGTCTATGACAAAGTTCACGAATGGTTTTATTGCTTTTCTGAGTTTCTTCAATTAACTTCTTGATATGATCTTCCTGAAGTTTCTTAATCAGAAGAGGATAACCGTAATAAATTCCTAAAACCAAACCAACAATTATAACAATTTCTTTTGTAACTTCGAGCCAAACTGGAAGGATAGTTATAAAAAATGATAAAAAACTATAAATCAACTCAAAATATATAGTTGCAAACAGAAAAATTATAATCGATAGTATAACTATTGTTGTTTTCATATTACTATAATTTGCACATAACGGCTCCGCTTTTCACCCAGCTTGCCCCGATGCTATTTATCGGGGTCCGCCCCAAACTACAATGTTGGATAAAAAGCTGCTGCCAATAATTATTTTAAAATTTATGTAACTGCACTACTGTTAAACTACGATTTCAAACGAACAACGTAACCCCAAAAACACTACAAACCCCGCACCGTTTCCGCAGCTTGTCCCGATGTTTTTTATCGGGGGTCGGGTGGAAAAGCTGGTTATAAAGCGCTTTCAAAGAACCAATATTTTTGTTACATAAATCATAATTAACAGAGTTCCATAAAATGGATAAATGGAAAAAGAGCATACCGAGTTAAAAAATAATTTTAAAAGTCTGCCCTTAGATTTTACAGCAAATAAATCTTCTGATTTCACTTCACCTAAATGCAGTTTTGCAATAAAATCGTTGTATGAATTTCTAAATCCATTTTCTAAAGCAAGATAATATATGTCAAGGACAAAAAATAAAAGAGTTGGGATAATTGCAATTAAAGCATATTGAGGTTTCCCTTTGTTAGCTACAATAACAAGAATAGCCGAAACTAGAGTAATACACCAAGCTTTTGATGATGCGCTATTTGATGCCATTCTTTGTATAACATTTTGTAAAATCGTAAGATGCGATTGAACAGATTGAGAATCCTCTCTAATTTTATCTTCCATAATATCAATCAATTAGTTTTTTCTAATTTCAATGGCTTCTTCAATCCAATCGGAGAGATTTGCTGCAATGTCATTGTATGCGTCATCACTTTTTGGATTATAGCATTTAACAATACTCGAAAGGTTTTTTTCACCAACAGTATATTGATCAAATGGATTTGTGCCCTTTTTTGATTTTCCAGTATTAGGATCTTTTAAATTATGAATATAAATACCAACAAGACCTTTCCCATCTTTCCAAGCTTTTTTAATCTCATATTTCACCCAAGGTCTGTTTGCAGTATCTTCACCAACAAGGACTACAACACAAGATCGGGATTTCATATTATCATCAATCCATTTTTCAATACCCCCAGATTTCTTTTTTGCTTCTTCCCACGAGTTTTTTGAAACTGGTTCGTTACCTTCAATTACGCCCATATTCCTAATTTGTTGTACTCTCAATACGTCATTATTAAAATGAAAACTATAAAACACTTGTCGTTTTGCCATTATTTTCTCCTTTTTTATTCCATATTAAAATTTCTAAACAACATCCGGGTTGGATTCATAATCCAAATCAACATAAGTTAAAATTCATGCCATTAATAAATTAAGACTTATCTTTTGGTTTTAATGAAACATCTTTCTCAGAAGCCTTGTTATAAACAGCTCCCTTTGTTCGTTCTAATTTTTTGGCTATTACATCAGTATCAACATTTTTCTTAGCTAAGTCCTTAAGTTTTTTAAGATCACTATTGCTCCATTCAGTTCCATTTTTTCTTGGTTTTCGTGCCATAACTTCTCCATTTTAATTTTAGCTTTATAACGGCGTTGCTTTTCGCGGTCTGCTTGACCCGATGGTTATACAGTTGATTTACTAATTTTTGTTCACAGTTCTAATCTTAACACCCTTAATCATATTTATAAATTCAGGTTTTAATTTATCAAAATATTCATAAATCTCACCACTACTCGTTTTGAACTTTGAACCACTGGCATAAATTATTACAGTAACATCATTTTCTGAATCATACCAAGGAATAAAATATCCATTTAGTGTTATATTATGATATTCTGAAAGTTCCTTTTTTATTTCACCTAATTTGGGCATTCCTATAAGATTAATTAATTTATTGGAGTTATTAGATATATCGCTTTGACTCGTTATCGTTGCTTTAATCAATTGTCTATCCTTGCCACTGATAACAATTACAGTGGACGTTGAATCAGCACGCTTAAATTTTGCTATTGGTTTTTTATCTCCCATAGCTCTTAACCAAGCTAGTTGATCTGCTTCAGCAATTCGGGCTAAACCCGCCACATTTATTTTACTATTATTCTTATCTATCCATTCAACACGTCCTTTTATAATGTAAACCCCAAACCAAGCCTGGTAATATTTGGAATATGGATCTGATCTTTCACTATATGTTAAAAAAAGATTCTTAGGTTTTCCAAAAACAAAATAGTTCATACCTTTAATGCCCAAGGGTTTCCATATATCATTCATAGGTTGTTTAAATGTACGAGTCCATTCAGACGGCAAGTATGAAAACTCTGCGTAAACACCATTTGCATTTTCTTGTCTATATTGCTTATCAGTCACCATTATTTCAGCTGTCCAAAGTTTTAATGAATGAAAAGATAACCAAATAAATATGCTCGAGAATAATATTACTGACAAAATTGAATAAATTGATATTTTGATTTTTCTTTTTGTAGAAGTCTTCATTTATCTTTCCATTAAATTTATTACTGTATAACGGCGTCGCTTTTCACCCAGCTTGCCCCGATGCTATTTATCGGGGTCCGCCCTTGACTACAATGTTCGATAAAAAGCTACTGCCAATAATTATTTTAAAATTTATATAACAGCATACTGTTTAATTACAATTTAACACGAACAACGAAAACTCAAAAACACTACAAAAAGCCGCACCGTTTTCGCAGCTTGTCCCGATGTTTTTTATCGGGGGTCGGGTGGAAAAGCTGGTTATACGCTACACAATTCAATAATCGAATAAACTTATTTGATTTTGGTCTTCTTCAAAATATCTGTAAGTATTGTCTGGCAATAATTCAATTCCACCATATCGATTTATAGTTTCTTTAACATATCTAATAGTTGTATTAAGTTTTTTTCTTATATCTTCAGTTGTAAAACGCAAAATTGACCAGCCTAAACTTGATAGAATATTATTACGATTTTTATCTCGCTTAACATTGAATTCAGATAAATGAAACGCATCACCATCACATTCAATGTTAATATTGTGTTCTTTGCAAATAATCGCAAAATCTAAACAAAACATTTGTGTAGCAGTATTAATTAGGAATTGTCGTTCTGCTTCTATTTTTGCAACTTTAAGTGCTTCCCAAAATTCTTCTTCAATAGGGCTTTCATAAAATAAGTCATTAATGTTGTGTGAATTTTGAAAATGCCACAGAGTAGTTGGAATAAAAAGTAATCTCCTCGGACGACTACTAATAATTGGAGTTGGAAGTTCGTTCAATGAATTAAACTCTATCTTGTAGTATTCATCATCAGCTTTGGGATCATTTTGAATGTCTGGAAAAAGTACTTTTCTAGGAACAACAGAAATATTTTTAACCTCACTATACCAGCGAATACAATAAGCCTCATTGCCAAAAATTTTTGTGTGATAAAATGCAATATGTTTTAATGTTGTATTCGCCACGCATTTAGGAACCATTTTAGTTGCACAAGGAATACGATACCAGTTTTGTTCTCGAGCAATCTGGAAATCATTCTTGTTATTCATCAATGCGATTAGAAAATCTCTTTTCTTATTCTGTTTTATCATACTTCTACTTATAGCGTATAACGGCTCCGCTTTTCACCCAGCTTGTCCCGATGCTATTTATCGGGGTCCGCCCT
>CAZXJG010000224.1:0-4816 GCA_964640985.1 uncultured Melioribacteraceae bacterium
AAGGGATCTGGCGAACAGATAGCGGAGTAAATCTTTTTTTTTCAAAATCATTTTCCTGAATGAGATATTTTTGAAAATATCTATAACCACTGAATCATTTTCCCAGTTTTGAAAATTTTCTATCATTTTAAATAAAAATATAGTTAAAAAAATTATATGATAATTGCCAAGTAAAACTTCAAATTAAATTTAATGATGAATATCGATTAACAAACACAGACTCTGTTTGTTTTTCTTAGATTGCCGTCAATCAGTTGACGGTCTTTGAAATACAAAATAGCATCTGGCTTTTCCGTAGGAATCCTATGGATAGCCACATTAGAATTTTTTGAGTTTAGTACATAGGTTTTAATGTTATGGACCAAAGCACATTATGTGAGGTTGCTTTTATTGTCCACCCTTCACATAGTAATGCCTTTGGAAAAGGAGGGACTTAATTATTCAATCAATATTTAGAATAGAGCCAATCACGTTTATCTGGATATAAAAAAATCTTTACGGATATAAAAAATTTTAGTGTCGCTTAATTAATGGATAACAAGTTCAAATAATTAATCTTATTTTTATCAATTAACTATTAAATAATTTATTAATGAAAAATTGAGTTTATCATGAAAGGCTTCATCAAAAAATTTACCTTCCTGTTATTTATAATTACTTCTTTATTTGTTCTGCAGATTAATGCACAAACCGTAAAATTAAAAATTATAGAAACTACGGATACACATGGTGCGGTTTACCCGTTTGATTTTAAGGACAACCACCCGGTAAACCATTCATTGGCTCAAATTTATACTTATGTTGAACAACAACGTGCCGATAGTTCGCAGAAAGTGATTTTATTAAGCGGCGGTGATCTGCTTCAAGGTACACCGGTTGTTTACTATTACAATTTTGAAAAGCCTAATTCCAAACATATTTATGCTGAAATGATGAACTTCATGAAATATGATGCTGCAACCGTCGGTAATCATGATATTGAGACCGGTCATGCAGTTTACGATAAATTTAATAAGGAGTTAAATTTCCCCTGGCTTGCTGCAAATGATATTAACACAGCTACCGGTAAGCCATATTTTAAGCCATATACGGTAATACATCGTGCAGGGCTAAAAATTGCCGTATTCGGGATGATTACACCAGGCATACCCGATTGGCTTCCTCAAAAAATATGGTCGGGAATGAAGTTTGAAGATATGATTAAAACTGCGGAAAAATGGGTACCGATAATAAAAGAAAAAGTACATCCCGATTTGTTGGTAGGACTTTTCCATTCGGGTGTAGATTATACTTATGGCGGGGAGAATGCCGATACACCTAATAATGAGAATGCTTCTTTACTTGTTGCGGAAAAAGTACCCGGCTTCGATATTGTGTTTGTCGGTCACGATCATCACGGCTGGAATGAGTTTGTTACTAATCCGAACGGCAAAAAGATACTTCTAATGGGCGGTACACATGCTGCACTTGTATTTGCCGCTGCAACCGTTACAATGACCTACGATAAAACCACGCATAAATGGGATAAAAAATTTCAAGGGAAATTAGTTGAATCAAAAAACTATAAACCGGATTCCCTTTTTATGAAAAAATTTAAAGAGGGTTTTATTGAAGTCAAAAAATATGTTTCAAAACCTATCGGGTATTTCACAAAAACAGTTTCAACGAGAGCATCTATGTTTGGTGATTCCCCATTTATCGATTTCATCCAAAATGTTCAATTAAAACTTACGGGCGCCGATGTTTCCTTTGCTTCACCTCTTTCTTTTGATGCCGAAATCAAAAAGGGCGAAATTTATGTTGGGAATATGTTTAATTTATATAGATTTGAAAATTTTCTTTACACGATGAAGTTATCAGGTAAAGAAATAAAAGGCATGTTGGAATTTTCTTATGCTAAATGGTTCAATCAAATGAAAAATGAAAATGACCATTTACTGAATTTTGTAAAAGATGAGAATGGGAAAATAAAATTTACCAAGTTTGGACACACTCCCATTCTATCGGGAAGATTTTATGATTTTATGTCCGCTGCAGGGATTAATTATACCGTAGATGTATCGAAACCGGCAGGTCATAGAGTAACTATCCTTTCAATGTCTAACGGAGCACCATTCGATTCTACTAAAGAATATACCGCTGCAATTAATTCCTACCGCGGAAACGGCGGCGGCGGACATCTTATTAGGGGTGCAAAAATTCCTAAAAGTCAGTTGGCTTCTCACGTAATAAATTCTACTGTAAAAGATTTAAGATTTTATATAATGAAATGGATTGAAAAAGAAGGCAAAGTTACTCCTAAAGTATTCGGTAATTGGAAAGTAATACCAAGTAAATGGGCGGAAAAAGGCAGGGCAAAAGATTATAAACTTCTTTACGGAAATAAACAATAGTAATATGAAGAAATTTTTCATCTACGATAAAATTTAATCTATAGTCTTACAAGTTAAATCTTTGTTTTTTCCTGTCCCGATAAAAAGGCATCGTTAAATTGACATAATTCTAAATTTACGGATTACTGCGTTATGTCATAACAGAAATAATTTTACGGTAAATACAAAAGGCGTTCAAATCGAACGCCTTTTGTATTTAATATTTAATAATATTAATCTATTTTAAATAAATCGTCACTTAAGCCTGAATTCACTTTAATGGAGTCGACTTTAAGTATAAGACTTTGCGGTCCCATCTGCTGAGTTAATGTAAACGGATATTTAACACCTTGAACATCTTTATAATTTGAAAAATCAGTAACTTGGTTAAATGTACCGCGAGCGGTTTTAATTGGAGTTACTTGACGCATTAACAAGCCGGTTTTAACTGAAAAATATTGAATCCATTTTTTGCCCCACGGCATCTTAAGAACTACTTTATATGTTTTTTCACCATTAACTTTTTCAACACCAACCACATTGGGTACAATACCTGATTTTGCGTAATCGAGGTAAATATGCATATCGGCTTGAATTTTCATTGCTTTAAGAGATTCACCTGTCAGTACTTTCTTCTGTCCCATTGCTTCTTGATAACCCTTGGTACCGTCAAAAACAGTTTTTTGTTTGAATACACCCGCATCTAAACTTTGATAATATTTATTGGGAACTTTTTCAGAAATAGTTAACGTCATATTCATTCCGCGCACCGAAGCTTTTAGAACAGTTGTTTTATCTTTAACCTTAAGAATATTTTTCCTGCCGCCAATTGCTTTTATGTAATTATTAATTATAGTTTTTCCGGTAACACCTTTTGGAATTTCTTTCATTGACGGATTGAATTTATTACCATAAGTATCGTAGTATTGCACCTGACCGCTTATACTGAATTTTTTTAATTTAGATGCAATTTTATCTGCACTACCAACAACCAACACATAAGCATTATTTGGTTTTAAGTATTTTTTTGCCATAGTATAAACGTCATTGACTGTAACGGCGTCAAGATTTTTCAAATAATTTTTATAGTAATCTTCCGGCAATTTATATCTTGCAATATTTAATGCAAATTCAGCTACAGTTTGAGGGTTTTCTAAAGAACGCGAAAAGACGCCTGCCATATACATTTTTGTGTTTTTAAGTTCTTTTAGTTTTACTTTACTGTCTCTCATCTTGTTCATTTCATAAAGGAACTGAGTAATTGCACTATCGGTAACGGCATTACGGGTTTGGCTTGAGGCATCGAACTGTCCAACCAATTTATCCGATGCTAAAACAGAACGTGCCCCGTAAGTGTAACCGTGAGCTTCGCGCAAATTTTGATTTAAACGGGATGCAAAAGAACCGCCTAATATTGCATTCATAACCGATGCAGGTATTACATCGGGACTATTTTTTTTGAGAATCACCGGATATGTAATATTAATAACTGATTGAACGGAATTCGGTCGATCAACTAAAGCAACCTTTCTGATAATAGGTGCACTAGGAGTTTTGTATTTAAATGTAGGGACTTTCCCACTTTTCCACGAACCGAAATATTTTTTTGTTAATTCTTCTGCTTTCCTTTCCGTAATGTCCCCCACAATTGCTAAATAAGCATCATTCGGTTTGAAATAAGTATGATAATAATTTTTACATAGTTGCAATGTAATGGATTTTACGGTTTTGGGTGTAGTTTGCTCACCATAAGGGAAGTTTTTGCCATAAATTAAAGTTTTTCTTACATTATTTGCAATTGCATTCGGATTATCTCTTTCGGCAGCCAAAGCAGATAACGTTTGCTTTTTGAGTTTATTCAATTCCGACTGTTTGAACTCCGAATTAAGTACAATGTCCGACATAATATTTAATAATGTATTCACATGATCTGTAAGTGAGGAAGCAGTTACACTTGTACTGCTTGTATATAAGCTTGCGCCTATAAAGTCAATGGCTTCATCAATTTGAGCTTTGGTTCTTGTTTTTGTGCCTCTCCTTAGTAATTGTCCGGCTATATTAATATAACCGACATGATCCCCTTCTAATATCGGATCTCTATTTATTATCAATCTAAATGTTACAATCGGTAATTTATGGTTTTCAACAACGAAAACTTTTAGTCCGTTTTTAAGTTGAAACGATTGGTATTTACCGATAAGAATTTCCGGTGCCGGGCCCGGCTTAGGCATTTTACTCCTATCTAATTGAGCTTGAATAGGAATAACAAAAGCCAATAAAAGCAATATTGATAAAAACTTATTTTTCATATTATTTATCTCCAATTGTTTTCTGTTTTTTTATTTAATATAAACATACAAGTTTATTTCTTTCTATCCGATTTAGGGGGTGGAATAAAATAAGTTATCGAATTACAACTCCTAAATAACAGTTACTTATTCTTG
>CAZXJG010000225.1:0-4473 GCA_964640985.1 uncultured Melioribacteraceae bacterium
TAACAGTTATTTATTCTTGTATTATATGCAAGTTATTCTATTCCACCCCCTTAATAGGGAAACCGGTTAAAAGCCGGTGCTGCCGCGCAACTGTGAAGAACGTAATCGGTTAATATTATACCACTGCAATTAAAACTGATCAATATGAAGTCGGTTTGCGGGAAGGTGTTAACCGATGTTCGAAGCCAGGAGACCTGCCATAAAATTCTTATTTAATCAACCTTCGACGGTGAGGTTGGGTTAACAAATAAAATACTTAAAAAAATTTTTGTTTTAATCCCCACCATCGAAGTTACTTATTAAACTTTAATAAAGGAGTAACTTCTATGAAAAAATTTGTTTTCTTTTTAACGGCATTTTTTATTGCCACATCAATAATTTTTCCGCAATCCGATACTTTATTTACAAAATTAGACGAGATTGTTGTAACTGCAAACAGGGTTAAAACCAAAGCTTATGAGTTAGCTAACTCTGTGACTGTTATAACCGGCAGGCAATTAGGGTTGATGAAACCTACAAGCTTAACAAATGCACTTCGGGATGTACCCGGTATATCGATAGCGCAGCAAGGCGGACCTGGTAAAATGAGTAGTCTGTTTATGCGTGGTGCAAATTCAAATCAAACGTTGGTAATGATTGACGGTGTGATTTTAAATGATCCTTCATCTCCAAACGGCGGTTTTGATTTTTCTACATTGCAAGTATCGGATATAGCCAGGATAGAAATTGTAAGAGGTCCGCAGAGCACACTTTATGGTTCTGATGCAATGGCAGGTGTAATAAATATTATTACAAAAAAGGGGAAAGGAAAACCTAAGTTTTCTATTCATACCGAGGGAGGAACTCATAATAGTTATCTCGGCTCTGTTTCTGCAAGAGGAAGTATTGATTTTTTTAATTATTCAATGAATTTTTCGAGAAACCAAAGCAAAGGGATTTCTGCCATTTCCAAATCGTTTGGCAACAAAGAAAAAGATGGATTTTCAAATAACTCGTTTAATTCGCAGTTTAATTTGAAATTTAGTAAAAACGTGAATTTTAATTTTTTATATCAATATGTTCTTGCTAAAACGGCTCTCGACAGACCATACAAAACCGGTGACGATCCTAATTATACCTATAATACCGAAGAACAATTATTTCACGGTCAAATGAATTTTTCGTTTTTTAATGGTAAATGGAATCAAAATATTTATGCTTCCACTATGAAGAAAATTTCGCATAGTCTGAATTTACCCGACAAAAATGATCCAAGTTCATCCAAAAGTTATTACAATGGAGAAAGAATTAAATTCGGCTGGCAAAATAATTTATCCTTTCTAAAAAATAACCTCGTTACTTTTGGAATAGAAATCGGCAAAGAAAAAACTTATTCAAATTATTTTTCAAAAAGCGCTTGGGGTAGTTATACACAAAGTCTTTCTCCTCAATCTTTTAAAACAACAGGTACTTATTTGCAAGATAAAATGAATTTTAAAAATTCATTATTTACTACAATCGGCGTTAGATATGATCATAATTCACAATTCGGTGGAGTAATTACTTACAGAATTGCGCCTGCTTATCTTTTCCCTGGAATAAATACGAAAATCAAAGCGACTTATGGTACAGGATTTCAATCTCCTTCTCTTTTCGATTTGTTCGACCCTACATACGGAAACATTAATTTAAAACCGGAAAAAAGTAAAGGTTTTGATGCCGGCATCGAGCAATATTTGTTTAATAATCATTTCTCTTTTTCAGTTACATACTTTAATACGGAATATTCCAATTTAATTGGATTTGATAAAAATTTTAAAGCAATAAATATTGATAAAGCCGTAACAAAGGGAATTGAAGCGGAAGTTTCGGTTATGCGTTTTAAGAAAATTAATATTTCGGGGTCTTATACTTATACCGAGGCATTAAACAAAAGCGAAAATCCTATTGATAAAGACAAACAGCTTTTACGCCGCCCTAAAAATAAATTTGCCGTTAATTTAAATTATGTTCCTTTGAAAAAACTGAATCTGAATTTAAATTTTCTGTTGGTGGGCAAAAGATACGATAAAGATTTTTCAACGTATCCTGTTAGAAGAGTAGTTCTTAAAAGTTATTCACTTACTAATTTTACGCTTACTTATAATTTATATAAATATTTTCAAATTTACGGTAAGATAAATAATGTTTTTAATACACAATATGAAGAAGTTCTTTATTACGGTACGCTTGGAAGAACATTTTATATGGGTATGAACCTGCATTTTTAAAATTTCTAATCCGGCTCTCAAAACGGGAGCCGGAATTATAGACAATTGCGAAGGATTGCCAATTATTATCTAATGCGGTAAACCGCAAGTTAGAAGTCGGACACGGGACAGACAGATGCATGACTTTGGACTTCAAGCTTCTATGCTGTCGAGGACCATCCCTCGACAGTTACAACTTGCATATAAACAAGAATAAGTAACTGTTATTTAGGAGTTGTAATTCGATAACTTATTTTATTTCACCCCCTAAATGCAGCTTTTATAATTGCCGGAGTAAAGAGAAAAATCTTTTTGTTGTACGCTTAAATTTTAACCGGTTAACTTAACACCTCAACTTTTTCATTAAATTTCAAACCTAATTTTTTTAACTCATCCAACACCGAATTATAAATTAAAGGATGTGTGGGAATATGGCATCCTGTAAGCGGAAGCTGTTCGGTTAATATTAATTTTACAGCAATTGCCGCGGGCAGCCCTACGGTTTTCGAAATCGCTGTATATCCGTTAGGTTCACCATATTCAATAAAGGTGGCAGTAACTTTTTCTTTTTTGTTTTCTTTTGGGTAGTAGGCAATTATTTGATGAATTAATGCAACTAAATCTCTTGCACCTTTGGGCAACGGCATTTTCTCTTTTAGTAAATTAATCATTACGTCTGTGGGAGTTTTAACATTACCGGATATTTTTTCATCGGAAAACAAACCCAACCACCGCAGATTTTCCATAATTTTACCTGTTGGATTTATCCCGAGATAATTTGCCAATCTCGGTTCCAAGCCGGTGCCTGCTGCGTTCAATGGCAAAAACATTTCGGTAAATTCAGCATAAGTAAAATCATTTAAATTTTGCAGATGTATATTTTCGTTGGTTACACCCAACTTTACCAATTGATTCCAAGTTTCACTCCAGCCGAAATTCCTAAGTGTTCCCCGGATCATTGTATCAACGTTTTTTAAGTTAAATATTTTTTCATAGATCAGTGAATCCCTATTCGGATAAGCTTCGAAAGAGCCTAATCCTTCTACATCAACCCGCCAGGTCCTCCGGAAAACTTGATGATGCGATAATATTTTTATCTTCCCTTTCTCCCTATAAATTGCACCTGATTCACCGGCCATAACAACATTGCGCGGGTTCCATGTAATACAATAATTTAACGGATTGGATTTTACTTCGGGGGCAGGTAAACCGCTTCCATAAGAGATAAAACTACTAATGTATCCGCCTTTTTCTCGTATGTTTTGTATTATTTTCATTGCAGCCATGTGATCTATACCGGGGTCAAGACCCATTTCATTTAAAATTAAAACCCCTTTTCTAACAGCATCTTTGTTTAATTCCGCAACATTAACATCTTCATAAGAAGCCGAGACACAATGTTTACCGAAATTAAGGCAGTCCAACGCAATCAAATATTGAAAGGTAGGCGCTAAAAAATTAACTACAACATCTGCTTTTTTAATTTGAGCATGACGCATTTTTTCATCGTTTACATCAAACTCGATAGCTGCACCTCTCGAATATCCGTTTACACGCGATTGAGCAAGTTTATAATCTCTGTCACAAACCGTTATAAACCAATCATGTTTTTCCGTTTGCTTTAAAAGATATGAAATTAAGTATGGGGAACTTTGTCCTGCACCAAGCACTAAAATTTGTTTCATAATAATTCTCCGGGAAGAAAAATGAACAATTATTTTAAAATTATGAATTAAAAAATATCGACTAAACAGAATAAAACAAATAAAATAATTTACATCTGCAAATTAAAACTAATAATATTTGTAAGACAACCGCACCGCAACAAATTATAATTTCTTATCCGGTAACGGTTGATAAAATTTCGTTAATCAAAATTAATAAAAATGTGCGATTATTGATAAGAAATCCCTTGCCTAAAACTAAATTTTAAATTATTTTTCCCGATAATAATTTTATAATGACACTCACTGAACATAAAATACTGAACGGGATTAAATATTTCGTTAAGAACACCAAAAACGTAGGGAGAACAAAACTCTTCAAACTTCTCTACTTTTGGGATTTTGAGTATTTCAAGAAAACCGGATATTCTATAACCGGATTTGAATATTTTACATACCCATTCGGGCCTGTCCCCAAAGATTTATTCGAACGTATTCAAAGTGGAAATTTACCTGATTTTTTGAAGGGACAATTAGTAATTGTAGAAGATGACGAAATTGATCCTATAGATGATTATCCC
>CAZXJG010000225.1:4483-4726 GCA_964640985.1 uncultured Melioribacteraceae bacterium
GTCAAATCAGAATAAAACAAAGTATCTCCATTTTTTATTATCCTTAAAAATAAAAAAATCGATCTAGATTGGCTTTCCCCAAAAGAATTTAGAACTCTCGAAGATATTACTTTCACATATAAAGAGGCTACAGCGGAACAAATGACCAAAATTTCACATTGGAGAGGATCCCCATGGGATCAGGTTAAGAAGGAACAAGGTTATCTGAAACCGATCAATTATTTCCTTATATTAGATGGGAAT
>CAZXJG010000226.1:0-4667 GCA_964640985.1 uncultured Melioribacteraceae bacterium
AGAAAAACATTGATAGTATCGAGCTACACATATTCCAACTTTTATTAAAATTTTGCGGGTCAACATAAGAACCTTTATAATAACCAACAACTTTAAGAATTCGGTTGTATTTGATACCGCCGGCAAGCGAAAAATTATTAATTGAATAAGATGAAAACAAACCGGTTTCTAAAGCTCTAAAATTAAATTCATCTTCATAACCGTTTTTCATTTTGCCGGATTTTCCGCCAAATATTGAATATCCAAAAAAAGGTATTACAGCAAAATTTTGAAAAATTTCTTTTTTAAAACTTAATCTTATTGATGGAGTTAATTTGAAAGCATCTCGATAAAAATTTCGAGTAATATAAAACGGCGCAACTGATTTAACGTGATGCCTTAAATTGTTATATCCGAATCCCACTTCCAAACCGATACCTTTTGGAAGGAAGCTCAAAGTTTGAGAAAATGTTTGAATTGAAAATAATAATAGAATTAATATAATTGTCCGCTTCATTTCTTTCTCCGAAATTTTTAACTGCTAAAAATTTTAAAGAATATTTTACCAGGCATTAATAAATCACACTTAAAACTTTGTAATATTGATTTTCTTTAACTATTTCAACAATTACCGTATTTGTTCCCTTTGTACTGCTTTGAGTAAACTTATGCTGTTTAATTATATCTTTTCTTGATGGTTTTTCTTCGTCCCACCAAGTTTCGCCAAGACAATCATTTACTCTGCTAACTAATTTACGGTAAAATGTTTCAGCATCGTCCAAATTTTTTGATTTAAATAATAATGAATGAAATTCCCAAATTTTATCGTGTATTATTTTATTACTTAACGATCCGGTAATTTTAGTATTGGATTCATAATTATTTTTCTTAAATGATTTCCCTTTTAAAAAAATGAATTCGGCATTAGCGTGATTAACAACAAAATTAAGAGATTCACAAAAACCGGCATTCTTTTTTAAATGAATAAAATTAGCCGAAGCGAAACTAATCATTACAGAATACTTGCCGGTTTCCGTTGTATCGCTAATAATATAAAGGTCATAATTTCCCGTTTGCGTCATAATATCTTTAAACTCGGCAATATTTCCATATTTTTGAGCGTGAACAATAGTTGTTTTTTTCGAAGGTGAAACAAGGAAAAAAGACGGCCAAAAATCTTTAGAAGTCAATTTGATATCAAGTTCATCTCCTTTGCCGACAGTAATTGTGTAAGCTTCATATCTTCCGTATCGCGGATCAATGGGACTATTATAATAAAGACTATCTTTTATCGTATACGAATATACATTAGCATGGTTTGTTGTTGTTTGAGAATATACTTCATTATGAGGGACCAACATTTGGAAGAACAATCCCATCATAAAAACATAAATAGTTATTTTCATTTTATTAATTCTCCTTTACATCTCTATGGGGTGGAATCAAATAAGTTATCGAATTACAACTCCTAAATTGTTTAGGGGGTGGAATAATAGGTTATACATTTATGAAATATTAAATTATTCTATTCCGTCCCCTTAACGTTAAGAAAATCTTTTACAAGAAACCACAACAAAGCAGAGATTCCGACAGTTATTCCGCCTATTATAAACACAATATTTTTATTGACTGCATTTTCAATCATAATACCGATAAAAGCGCTTACAATAAGCTGCGGGATAACAATAGAAAGATTAAACATACCCATATAATATCCCATTTTAGCTTTATTAACGGTTTCCGACATACTGGCAAACGGCAAGCTGACAATACCCGCCCAACCGATTCCGGCAAAAGCCATAAGAACATAAAGCATATATTGATTTTTAACAAAGAAAGCCATTATAAAATAACTCAGTGCCATAATTGCAACCGCACCTGCCTGAGTTTTGTTTCTTCCGATTTTTTCGGTAATCGGTTCAAGTACAAATTTTGGTAAAATTGCACCCACTGCGTTTAAAATTAAAAATGAAATTGCAATAATTTGCCCGGTTTTCATGTTAAAAATATGTGTAACTTCTTTTGAAGCATTGGGTTGAATAACATTTATTTTTTGTGTAATGAATGCAATTATAAATACAAACATGGTTTGAACGCCAATCCACGAAAAAGCATTGGCAAAACATATTTTTAGGAATTCCAGAAGATAAGTTTTTGAAGATGTTTCAACTGAAGTTGTTTCATCTAACGGTGAATTATTCTTAGACTTATTTAAATTGCGCGGTTCTGTAATAAAAATTGAGGGAAATACGGTTAAAATTAAAACCAATATCACACCGGAATAAATTAAAATATAATTACCGAAAATAGCACCAATAGCATAAGCCAACACACCGAAAGTTCCCGATATGGTCTGCATCCAAGTATAACCTTTCGTTCTTTGTGTACCTTCGGGTGTTACATCGGCAATTATAGAACGGGTAGGATTAAAACTGACATTAATTGAAAGGTCCAATGTTAACGCCACAACCATAGCTACACCCATCAAAGCACCTATTCCGAGTGAACTATTTATCACTCCGATGTTAGGTAGTGCCAACAACATTAGTGAAGCGAGAATTCCACCGAGAATTATAAACGGTCTTCTTCTTCCGCCCCATAACCAAACATTATCGCTAATTAATCCAACAATAGGCTGAGCAATCATTCCCGCAATGGGACCTGCTGCCCATACAAACCCCATTTCGTGTAAATTTAAATGAAATTTTGTGACAAGTAACCAACTTAAAGCGGAAATTTGAATGGAAAGTGCGAAACCCATTGCAGTTGCCGGTAAACTTAAAATAGCATAAAATGAGTTCGTTAGTTTTTTCTGAATATCAAGCATAATAAATCCGATTGGTTAAAAAATTGTATGATTAAGAATAAAATTGGACAAAGATATGGAATATTTTCAACTCTTAAAAATAATATTTGATAAAAAAATATTTAAAAACTTTTAATAATTAATGAGTTTACTTCAAAAAGGTCATATCTGTTATTTCAAGGGGTTTTTTACCGAAGCAATCTATCGGTTTTGAACTGAATTTCAAAGATTGCTTCTTCCGGGAATCGGAGTTGCAGTAACAATATTTTTTTAACTTTAATTTTTTGAATCAAGATTCCCGAAGCTTGTATTTTTTATTTTGGACAGATATATATTTAAGGTAATAAATTCGGTTATTTGAAACATATTTTTGCTGAATTAATTTAAAATTCGTTAATTCACACAATTTATTTGTAAAATTAGAATCGAAAAAAAACAAATTTTGTAATCATTCGTCTAAACCTTTTTAAAAATAAAGGAGTATCAAAATTGTTGAAAATAAATATTATAGTTATGTTATTTCTTACAGTTTTATCTTCAAATTTTATTTCCGCACAAAGCGGACAATCATTAATAAAAAACCAAGCAATAAATGTTTATGTTGATTGCCAAAATTGTGATTTGAATTTTCTAAAAGAGAATCTACAATTTGCTAATATTGTACGAGCACGACAGTATGCCGATGTTCATATTCTTTTTACCAGACAGCACACCGGAGGACAAGGTTATGAGTATACATTAATTTTTATCGGAAAAAATAAATTTTCAGGAATGCGTGATACTCTCAATTATTTCGTTAATAAAGCCGATACCAAAGATTCCGAAAGAGATAAAATGTTAAAAACAATTAAGTTAGGGTTAATAAGATTTGTTGCTAAAACACCGCTTGCAAACGATATTAAAATATCGTTTAATGAAAAAAAAGAGTCGAATACACTAAATGTTGCAAAGGTTGATAAATGGAATTATTGGGTATATAAAATTAAATTACGAAGCTTCCTTAATGGTCAAAGATCTACAAAGTTTATTAATCTTTGGGGAACGTTATCTGCAAGCCGAGTTACAAAAGATTGGAAATTCAGGATACTAATAGGCGGTTCATACAATGAAAGTAATTTTAAATTTCAAGAAAGTACGATTACAAATATTACCCGTAGTCAACATTTTATGACATCTGTAGTTAAATCTTTATCGAAACATTGGTCTTTGGGAACTTTGCTCGAAGCGTGGTCTTCTACATATAATAATATAAATTTCGGAACGGCTTTTATGTCGGGCATCGAATATAATTTTTTCCCTTACTCCGAATCTAATAGCAAACAGCTTAGGTTCGATTATAAAATAGGTAGTAAATTTAATAATTATGCAGAAGAAACAATTTATTATAAAACACATGAATTTTTATGGGAACAAAAATTTGAAATTACCTTAGTACTGATTCAACCGTGGGGAAATATCAGCACAACATTAGACGGGTCAAATTATTTATACGATTTTTCGAAAAATTCTTTCGAAATCAGCGGTAATTTATCTATTAATTTAATAAAAGGACTTTCACTTGATCTTCGCGGCAGCTATCAAGCGGTACACGATCAACTTTCGTTACCTTTAAGCAGTGTTAATTTAGAAGAAGTTTTACTTCAGAGAAGAGAATTAGCAACACAATACCAATATTTCGGTTCCATAGGTTTTACATACACATTCGGCTCAATTTACAATAATATTGTAAATCCGAGATTTGGCGACTGACAATTTGAGAAATTTTAATATAGTTAAACATTAAAACATCCGAGAGTTTTTAATAAAAAGCATACATATTTAAGATGCAAAAATTACTTATAATAATAGGTGCTTTTCTAATTATTATCGGATTACTTTGGAA
>CAZXJG010000227.1:0-4649 GCA_964640985.1 uncultured Melioribacteraceae bacterium
AGTATGTTTAATATAAAACCCTCGTTTTTGACACACCATTCCCATAATCAAAATGGATCAGACGTTTTTGAGAATTTGGGGCTGGGGATTACCAAAAAGGTATGAGATTGGGGACAAATTCCAGATAGTTCGAAAAGAGGTCAGTCGAGTACTTGAATCTCAATGATTCCTCTACTAATTTACCTGTGATGAGCAACAATTATTATGTATGGAATCCACTATGCACTATATCATTAAAGCAATGAAAGGTGACAAAGAGAGAATTTTGGAAGCTGGATTTGATGATTATATCTCAAAACCCTTTGAGGTAGATATTCTAATAAAAAAGATTAAAACCTTATTGAAGAAGTAATTAAATGTTAATATCTTAAAGTTGTAATTAAAGGAAAGCGCCGTAATGCCCAAAATTTTAGTAATTGATGACAGAGAAGATAATTTAACTTCTATTAAAGCCATAATTAAAACGTATCGGCCCGGCTATAAAACCGTTACTGCACTGTCCGGCGAGGAAGGTATCAAATTAGCTATAACAGAAAAGCCCGATACGATTTTGCTGTACATTAACATGGCTAAAATGAATGGTTTTGAGGTCTGCAGACAATTAAAACAGGATGAAGAATTAAAACATATACCAATTATTTTTCTTACTGCCGTTAAAACAAGTACGCAAGATCGGATTAAAGGGTTGAAATTAGGCGGCGATGCTTATCTGACTGAACCAATTGATAGTGGTGAATTAATCGCACAACTAAGTGTAATGCTGAGGATAAAAGAGGCGGAAGACAAATTACGTTCTGAAAAAACTAATTTGGGAGAGCTTGTTGAAGCAAGGATGAAAGATCTTTCCGAAACCAATAAAAAACTGCAACTTGAAATCACCGAACGTAAACAGAAGGAACTCGAATTACTTGAGAGTAAATCAAAATTGTTGGTTGCTCAGCGAATTGCAAAGATGGGATTTTTATCCTGGAATTTGAAAACAAATGAAATTGAGTTATCAGATGAGGTCGTTAAGCTTTATGGACTCGATCCGGAGACAAAACGGATTACCCCCGATTTCATTTCAAATATAGTTTATTTTGAAGATCTTGAATTTGTGCAGAATAATTTAAGGATGGCTGTAAAAGGAGAAAAAAAATACAACATTGATCACAGGGTTATTCGCCCAAATGGAGAGGTGATTTGGGTTCATGCACAAGCCGAATTAATTTGTGATGATGATGGTAACGCTGTGTCATTAATTGGAACAATAATCGACATTACCGAGCGCAAGCAGGCTGAAGAAAGAATCGCACGTTTTAGCCGTATCTTTGAAGACTCACTAAATGAAATTTATTTGTTCGAATCGGATACTTTGAAATTTACGGTGGTAAACAGGGCTGCACAGCAAAATCTTGGTTATTCGATAGAGGAGCTTCAAAATTTAACACCTATTGATATAAAACCTGAATTTTCAACTGAATCGTTTATAAAATTGGTTGCACCGTTAAGAAAAGGCGAAAAGAAAAAGATTGTTTTTAGAACCGTTCACAAGCGTAAAGATCAATCACTTTATGACGTGGAAGTTCACTTACAACTTATGCATCTAGATCAAAAACCATTATTCGCAGCTATTATTTTGGACATCACCGAGCGCAAAAAAGCAGAGAAAATGCTTTCTTCCGAACGTGATAAATTTTCTTATATTTTTAACTCTTTACCAATCGGAGTAACAGTTTTAGATTCTGATAATAAATATGTTTTTATTAATTCAACCTCTTTGAAAATAGATTGTTATCCAAATGACACCAATTTAATCGGTAATAATGTTAGATATAACCATCCTAAAAATAGTTTGCCGGTAATTGATAAGCTTATCAATGATTTTAAATCGGGCAAAATAACTTCTCATTTTAGAGAGGCCAAGAGAGGTAAAAGAACTGTTCAAATTTCATATCATGCTCTATATAATCACGAAGGGAAATATACCGGAATCATCCGGCTTGTTTCGGATATTACCGAGAAGAAGAAATCCGAACTCCTTTTAAAGGAATCCGAAAAAAAATACAGAGAATTATTTGAAAAATCGGATGATGCAATTCTTATAATTGAAAATAATAAATTTGTAGATTGTAATGATTCTACAGTAAAAATGCTTCGTTATAAAAGTAAAGAGGAATTGCTAAATACACATCCGTCAGTTTTGTCGCCTGAATTTCAGTCTGACGGACGGCAATCTTTTGAAAAAGCAGAAGAAATGATGCGTATTGCCTTTCAAAAAGGGAGTCATCGTTTTGAATGGGAGCACAAAAAAGCTGATGGAGAAGTATTCCCGGTAGAGGTATTATTAACGGTTGTTACTTTTAAAGAAGGTAAAAATACCCTGCACGTTGTTTGGAGAGACATTACAAAACGTAAAAAAGCTGAAATGGAATTAAGAGAGAGCCGGCAGCGTCTAGCCAGCCATTTAGATAATACTCCCCTTAGTGCAATTTTTTGGGATGTTGATTTTAAAGTTACCGATTGGAATAAATCTGCTGAAAAGATATTTGGTTACACCAAAGAGGAAGCATTAGGCAAACACGCAAACGAATTAATCGTTCCCAAAGAAATTCAAGACAAGGTTAACGACGTTTTCAATCACCTTTTAACACAAACTGGAGGAGAGAGAAGTACAAATGAGAATATCACTAAAAACGGCAAAAGGATTTTATGCGATTGGTATAATGTTGCTGTAACCGACTTAAATGGTAAAATAACAGGAGTGGCTTCTTTAGTTGATGATATAACTGAAAAAATTAAAATAAGAGATGAATTAATCGAAGCGAAAGAAAAAGCCGAAAAATCGGAAAAATTAAAAAGTGAATTTCTTGCTCAAATGTCCCACGAAATCCGTTCCCCAATACATACGATTTTAAGTTTTTCACAATTACTTGAATCTGAACTAAACGATAAAATAGAAGGTGAACTAAGAGAGAGTTTTACGGCAATAAAAAAAGCAGGGCAGCGGGTTGTTCGTACAATTGATTTGATTTTGGATATGTCGCAAATTCAAACCAATTCATTGGAAACGCACTTTAGAAACATTAATTTAACTGAAGAAATTTTAGAACCTTTGTATCAAGAATATTATCAGGCAGCAAAAACAAAAGGATTAAAATTAGCATTTATTAAAGATACCGATGACGTTAACCTTGAAGGCGATGAATATACCCTTAACCAAATTGTGGCCAATTTACTCAATAATGCAATTAAGTACACAGAAAAAGGGGAAATTACATTGAGAGTATTTAGAACCGAAGCAAATTTACTCGCCGTTGAAGTTGCCGATACCGGCATCGGTATTTCCGAAGAATATTTACCGAAAATATTTGATTCTTTTACCCAAGAAGAACAGGGATACTCTCGTCATTACGATGGTAACGGACTCGGGCTGGCACTTGTGAAAAAATATTGCCAAATAAACAATGCCGATATATTTGTAGAATCGGAAAAGTGGAAAAGAAGCACGTTTAGAGTTGTGTTTTAACGGAAAAAATGTGAGAAAAGTTTTTTGATCGTCTCTTTTTGCCGCAGCAGTACAAATTAAATGCAGCCTTTATAATTGCGGAGTAATACGATAAAATCGAATTTATCAGCATCTGATAAGGAATCCCTGTTTGTTCTGCTCTTTCTTTAAGTTTATCCAAATCATGAGCAAACGAACTCTCTTCCAAAAGTCGGTCAATCGAACGGCTTATAGTTCGGACAACCGCTCGCTGAAAGATCCTGTCTTTTACAGTAGGAATTGCCAATGCTCTTATTCTACCGGATTCTTTGGGCAAAATTACACCGAGGAGATTGTCCGGCTTATATTTGCCGGCAGTAATATCAAATCTTGTTTTATCAAGATTGTCGTTGAGAGACGTCTCATATTCATCAAGTGTTACTCGGTCAATCCCCGCGCCTCCGGCGTTTTCTTTTGTCTCATAAAATGCTTCGGTTAAATTAGCATCGTTTAATATTAATTCGAGGAAATTTTTATCGGGTTTTATATCGGGAGTTAAATTATAATTATCGACAAAATATTTCCCGAATCCGAATGAAGTGTTGTTACCAGCGTGAATAAACTGCCCGAACCATAACAACCGTTCCCAGAAAGGACTTAACGATGTGCGGAACTTAACTTTACCTAAAACACCGCCGAGTGTCGTTTTGTTCGGTTTCGGCATATCAACCCAAATTAATGTTTTAGACTTCAGCGAGCATTCGGGTATATGGGAAAGTTCTTCGGCGGAAATTTCCAGCCCCGGTAAATCTTTTTGCACACGAAGTAAAAGAAGTTCGAAAAATTGTTCACAATCGAAATGCTGCGGGTCGAAATATCTGTCTCCTTTTTTGCGGATCTTTTTTAACATGCGAAGAGGCGAAACGAAGGATAAATTATTGTCTTTTGCGCTGCCGCCCGGCGAAGATACGAATTCCGGTATCAATAGTTTTTTGATTATTAATGAATCATATTCAAAAGGTGAATTATCGTCTAAGTCTTTGGCAGATTTTGCTTTTTTAAAAGAGTCTAAAAAATGCTCCTCAAAATCTTTGTCGATATTAACTAAATTTATACCGAAGTTATAATTTATGAACCTTCCGGATATTTCAGCCTGCCAATCTCAGGTAAATCCAAAATTATG
>CAZXJG010000228.1:0-4636 GCA_964640985.1 uncultured Melioribacteraceae bacterium
TGATAGAGCAATTTACTAATATCTATACGACATTACAAGTGTGACTTGACACTAGTTTGATTCTCATAAAATCCTGGTTATCAAAAGGACGACAGATTGTACAGACGTCAAAATAAATTTTCTTCAAAACGCTTCTTTTTTTTTATTTATAAGATACTAAAAATATTTTCATACAGGAAATAATCAGATTTAAAGATTCCCGGAATCTCCGCAATTAAGTGAATCTTAATTTTAGAGAAATTTATCTTTAAAGATTCAGAAATCTTGATTCGGGAATCTTAACTTAGCCGTTATAAACCATTCCATGACGTGAATTATGAGTCACGAAATGGTTTGTAACCTAAATTTATTTCACGGCAGCTCTTCCAATACTGTAATATGTAAACCCAAGTTTTTGCATTTTGCCGGTATCAAAAATGTTTCTACCGTCAAAAATAACAGGATTTTTTAAACTGTTTTTTATTTGTTCAAAATTAGGATTTCTAAATTCGTTCCACTCGGTAAAAATCAATAATGCATCTTTGTCATTTAATGCATCATACATATTTTCAGAATATTTAATTGTATCGTTCAAATAAAATTTTGCATTAACCATTGCTTCCGGGTCGTAAGCTTCAATTGAACAACCGAGTTCAAGCAGTTTTTTAATTATTACAATAGACGGTGCTTCGCGCATATCATCTGTATTAGGTTTAAATGCAAGTCCCCATACAGCAAATTTTTTACCTTTTAATTCATTATCAAAATGCTTTTGAATTTTTTTAACAAGAACGGCTTTTTGCTCTCGATTTACTTTATCAACAAGCGAGAGAAGACGGATTTCAGAATTAAGAGAACCTGAAGTTTTGATTAAAGCTTTTACATCTTTGGGGAAACAAGAACCGCCGTAACCGATACCTGCAAACAAAAATCTCTTTCCAATTCTTGAATCGGCACCCATTCCTTTCCGTACATTATCAATATCGGCACCGGCTTTTTCACAAAAGTTCGCAAGCTCATTCATAAATGTAATTCTCATTGCCAAATAAGAATTAGCTGCATATTTTGTAACCTCAGCGCTTTCAGGATCGAGCATTAAAATCGGATTTCCCTGGCGCACAAAAGGTTCATACAAACTTTTCATTTTGTTTTTAGCATAATCGGATTCAGCACCAATAATAATTCTGTCAGGTTTCATAAAATCATCAACAGCAAAACCTTCCCGTAAAAATTCAGGATTTGAAACAACTTCAAAATTTTTCAATCCATATTTTTTAAGTATTTCCGCTACGGTTTTAGAAGTACCGACAGGTACAGTGCTTTTATCAACAATAATTTTAAAATTCGATTCTTCATTCTCTTTTAAAATTTTACCGATATTTTCCGCAACACCAAAAACATGTTTTAACTCAGCCGATCCATCCTCATCTTGTGGAGTCGGAAGGCATAAAAATATTATTTCAGAATCTAAAACAGCTTCTTTTAAATTGTCCGTAAACCGGAGTCTCCCCTGGTCAATGTTTCTCTTAAATAAAATATCTAATCCGGGTTCATATATCGTAACGTGCGAGCTTTGAAGCTTCGTTAATTTTTCTTCGTTATTGTCAACACAAATAACTTTGTTGCCCATTTCAGCAAAACAGGTACCTGAAACCAATCCGACATACCCTGTACCGATAACCGATAATTTCATTTACTTCTCCAAAATTAAATTTCGAAATCTTTATCTATATTTTTAAATTTTTCCCCTTTCATATCTTTCTCAGATACAATAGGATTTTTTATATGCCAATCGATGGCTAAATTTTTGTCATTATAAATAATTGATCTTTCATTTTTCTTACTGTAAAGAGCAGTACATTTATAATGAAACAGAGCAAAATTTGAAAGCACGGCAAAACCGTGTGCAAAACCGGGTGGAATCCAAAATTGATTTTTCTTTTCATTCGATAATTCAATAGCAAAATATTTTCCGAAAGTAGGAGAACCGAATCTTATATCTACAGCTACATCAAGCACTTTTCCCAAAAGCACTTCACACAGTTTACCTTGCGCATATTCACCAATTTGGTAATGTAATCCCCGTATAGTTCCTTTGGAAGAATAGGAAATATTATCTTGTACAAAATCATCAACTATTCCTGCTCGTTGATATCTCGGTTTACTGTATGCTTCAAAAAAATAGCCGCGCGAATCGGAAAAAACATCCGGCTCAATTATTAATAGACCATCTATAGATACTTTTTTAATTTTCATAAACAATTAATATTTTGGATTTTTATGCCAATTCCAAGCAGATAAAATTATATCATCCAAATTATATTTTGGTTCCCAGTCTAAAACCGATTTCGCTTTTTTATTATCCGCCACTAATTCAGCCGGATCTCCTAATCGTCTTTTTGTGATTTCAGTATTTATTGTTTTCCGGGTTACTTTTTTCACAGCTTCAATTACTTCTTTTACCGAGTAACCTTTTCCGGTACCTAAATTAACAATAATAGAATTATTAGTTTCGAAAAGATAATTTAACGCCTTTAAATGAGCTTCGGCAAGATCATATACATGAATATAATCCCTTATACAAGTACCGTCTTTGGTTGGATAATCATTCCCGTAAATAGAAATTTTTTCTCTTTCTCCCAATGCCGTTTTAATAATTAATGGTATCAAATGAGGTTCGGGATTATGACTTTCACCTATAACCCCTTGAAAATCTGCACCCGCTGCATTAAAATACCGCAATGCAGCATAGTTAATTCCGTAAGCGGTTTTAAAATCGTATAAAATTTGTTCAATCATAAATTTTGTTCTGGCATAAGGATTAATAGGATTTACCGTTTCATTTTCGGAGATTGGGATACGTGCATTATTACCGTAAACGGAACAAGTTGAAGAAAAAACAATATTTTTTATCCCCGATTCTACAGCAGCTTTAACTAAATTGAAACTTCCAATAACATTATTACGGTAATATAAATCCGGTTTTTCAACAGATTCACCAACATAAGCAAACGCTGCAAAATGAACTAATGCATCAAATTTAGAACCTTTTAAATACCGGAGTAAATCTTCATAGTTTACGAGATCTATTTTTTCAAAATCTACTTTTGGATGAACGGCTTTTATATGTCCCCGTGAAAGATTATCGATTACGGCTGCATTTAAATTGTTATCTATTAAGAATTTTACAAAATGAGAACCGATATAACCTGCTCCTCCGGTAACAAGAATTTTCAATATTTCTCCGATAATATTGTAAAAAAATAATAAATGAGCCTGCTTTCATAAAATGATGGCTATGCCATAAAAAGGCATATTCGACAAAATTTTGTTTTAATTTTATTCGGAAAATCGATTCGATTCCCTTTTAATTAATCTTTTAATGGTATAGTCGTCACTTTGTGAGATTCGACTCATAAATATATAAAATTAAGCTCAATCAATCTAATAAACCGTAACAAAGTTTTTCCCTAATTTTAAAAACTTTTCATGAAACTTGTTTATTAATATTTTTTTTTAAAAAAATTATTATTTTGATTTTTAAACATTCCAATTTCAAACTACACGTTAAAATAATTTAAAAATCGCAGAGGAGGGACAATGGCAGATTTTAATGCAGCAATAGTAAAAACATTAGCTCGGGAGGGCGGGGCTAAATATACCGATGACCCGGATGATCCGGGTGGTGCAACAAAATACGGTATTTCTCAGAGAGCTTATCCGGATCTTAACATCCGTAATATTACCGAAGCGGAAGTACGTGATATTTATAAACGTGATTATTGGGATCGAATTAGGGGCGACGAAATTAAATCACAAATAGTTGCGGAAAACATTTTTGATACGGCTGTAAATATGGGTGTGTGAACTGCGAGCAGACTTGCTCAGCTTACTTTCAATATTAATCCCGTTGATGGAATAATTGGCAGTCAATCTCTTAAAACAATTAATGAGTCGACGGGCAAATTAAAAGAGGAGTTGTTTATTGCAAAATTCACAATTGCAAAAATTGCACGTTATGCACATATATGTAATAAAAGGAAAGAATCGCGCAAGTACCTTTTAGGATGGATTAACAGAACTTTTGGGGCAGTATAATGAGTATTTGGGATACACTTTTTGGCGGAGGAAACATCGTAAAAGCAATAGGCGATGTTGTAGATAACCTCTTCACATCAGATGAAGAGAGAATGGAAAAGAAATTAGAAATGTATAAAGCCGAAAGAGAATATAATTTTAAAGAAGCAGAACTACTTTCTAAGCAGAATATAGCTCAAGCGGAAATAAATAAAGAAGAAGCCCATACAGGAAATCTTTTCATTGCAGGATGGCGACCTGCAATCGGCTGGGTTGGTGCAATTGCTTTGTTTTACCAATTCGTCCTTTATCCCCTTTTGTTATGGATACCGAGTATAAAAAATCCTCCTGCTCCCTTGGATTATACATTACTTTATACATTAATTACCGGAATGCTCGGTATTGCAGGAATGCGGTCTTTCGATAAATTAAAAAAGACCGATACGAAAAATTTGAAATTCGGGAAAAGCAAATAAGATATCTCCGTTCTGCTTCGCTTCAGTTGGAATGACCGCAAAAGTTATATCGACCGAAGCGTAAGCGTAGCGGAGACATCTCGAGAATTACGACATACGAACGA
>CAZXJG010000229.1:0-4504 GCA_964640985.1 uncultured Melioribacteraceae bacterium
ATATCAAAATTCATTCCGAATTTTTCGAATGCTTCTTTATTTAAATTATGAAACCTATCTATTATCACTCTCGGAGAAACGTTTTCTTCATCTGCCGTAATAGTGATCGGCACTCCGTGCTCATCAGAGCCGCAAATGTAGATTATATCCGCACCTTTTAACTGTTGGTATCTAACATAAATATCCGCAGGTAAATATGCGCCGCTTAAATGCCCAAGATGAATTGGTCCGTTGGCATAGGGTAATGCCGATGTTACTATAATTTTTTCTCTTACCAATTTATTAGTCCATTATTTTGAAAAAATATTCGTCAAATATAATAAAAAATCAAGTAAGCTATTTTTTTTAAGAAATATTCGGTACCGCAATTATTATTATTTAACGTGGACAAATCAGGGACAAAAGATGGAGAATTTATCTGTTATGGCCTATCACAGAGTTATGCGAATGGAACTCACAAAATCCCATTTACCGTACAAATAATTTAGAAAACAAACGAATATTGAAAACCAATTTTCAAAAGTCCGTAATTAATTTTATCATAATATTTGAATTTATCATCCTTAAAAACAGTATTGGTACCAAACATTTTTTTATTTGGGATCCAATACATTAAATTCCAAGTAATATTTTTAGTTGCCCTGTATCCCACACCTAAGCAATAGAAAATGAAGTTTCCTCCGCTTTCCGATGTATTATGGGAATTGCCAAAATTATTATAAAAGTCTATCCCACACATCCCATAAATATTAGAACCAAACAAACCGGATGCAAAAAATATTCCTCCGTTAAAGCCTCCAAAATCTTCATCTACCTCATCAAATCCAAATCTAAAATTAATATCGTAATGTTGACGAAATCTAAGTCCAACAGATAATTGAATATCTAAAAAGCTATGTTTGATTGAATTTTCTACTACTTTTTTTTGAGGATTGTATTGGTTTACAAACATCAGTATAAAGTTATATCCTATACCTAATTCAAAATTCACACTACTTGAAATTGAGTCGGGTGATGTAGAAATGCCGGCTGATGGTATTTTCACATTTCGGTTATTATTAGCATCAAAATATTTGTAAGATTTTCTTTGGGAAGATAAATTTGTTTTGGTCGATGAATAAACTATAGAGTTACCCACAAACAAAAATGGAATTAAAATATATAAAATGAGAATTTTCATATTCTTTTTTATTTTTAAAATAAATAATATTACTAAAATTATTTATATTCATTCCAAAAGTCTAAGGGATGTATCCCCGAAATTCTTATAAACCGAAATATTATATATTCAATTTCTGCAAAATATCATCTGTTATTTCTTCTATTGTTTTTGTCCCGTCAACGCTTATTATTAATGCTTTATCATTATAAAAATTAAAAACAGGCTCCGTTGTTTTATGATAAATATTTAATCTATTTAAAATAACAGATTCTTCATCATCTTTTCTTTTCTTAAAAGAATTAACCGCACCACACTTAGGACATTTATTAGTATCTTTTAAATTAATAAGGTTAACGATAGCACCGCACTTAGTACACATCCTTCGTTGCGATAGTCTATTAATAATCACTTTATCATCGGCATAAATTTTAATAAGTATGGTTTTATTAAAACCAAGTTCCCTGAAAATTTTTTCAAGATTTTTTGCTTGAGGTAAAGTTCTCGGAAATCCGTCGAGAATAAAGCCGTTTGAAGAAGACTTTTTACTAAGTGTGTCTTTGACTAATCCTTCCATAATATCATCAGGCACAAGTTTACCGCTATTAACAATTTCCTTAGCTTTTTTCCCCAGCTCAGTTTCATTTTTAATCGCTTCACGAAGTATATCGCCTGTAGAAATATGTGGGATATTTAATTTGGCTGATAGTATTTTTGCTTGTGTTCCCTTGCCTACACCCGGTGCCCCAAATATAATAATCTGCATAATTTGCCCTATTTTTTTGTTAAACAGATAATATTTAAGATTAATAATTAAAATTAATATCAAATTTTGCCATAAGCAAAATGAAGATATATTTTTTTTACAATCTATTTCCCTTCCGTTTATTTCGGAAATAAGTTTTTAACAATGTAGCGGCTTCATCGGCATACAAGCCCGAATAAATTTTCACGGAATGGTTTAATTTTTCCGATTCCAATACATTAAAAACAGAACCGCAAGCACCGAATTTAGGATCGAAAGCTCCAAAATATAAAGTTCTGATTCTACTTAATAAAACAGCACCGGAACACATTAAACACGGTTCAATAGTTACATACAAATCACAATCGGTAAGATATTTCGAATTAAGATAATTTGCAGCGGAAGTTATGGCAATTATTTCTCCATGCGCAGTTGGATCTTTAAGCATTTCAGTTTGATTAAAACCTCTGCCGATTATTTTGTTTTGATAAACAACCACAGCTCCTATTGGAACTTCGTCTTTTTCCAAAGCTTTTTCAGCCTCTTGTAATGCGGCGGACATAAATTTATAGTTGTTGTTTGAAAATAACAAAAATTTGCCCTTTTGATATTATCAAAAAATGTTTTGAATACAGCGTTTCAAAAATAATTTATCGTTTCCTTAGTTAAGGATATATCCGGAAATGATAACATTACCACAACAATAATTATACAACTTAACAAGGATTTAAAAATTAAGATATTAAAAATCTTAAAAATATTACGTATTTCCCAAATATATTTTTGAAATTAAATTAATTTAGCTTTACTTAAAAAAAATGTATTATCGATTATCTTTATAAATTTACAAAACAACATATTCTAAATTATAAGAAAGAAAAAATTTGATTTAGATTAATATTTATGCATATATTTGTTTTAATCGAAAAAATGTAAAAAAATATGAATATGCTGTTTTGAACGTTTCCCCATTCTCAAAAATTCTGTTTTGATAAATACCGAGTATAATTTTTAAAATTACTCCTTTTTACGGATTCACATAAAATTTATAGATTTTTAGTAATCAAGAAATTTAGTAATTTCAAACAGCAATAAAATTATTCCTTTTTTTGAGTACTATAATTGTGTTGCCTTAAATTACAAATTTGATAAGGTACAATATTTATAGTTTATAATAAAACTAAACTCTAATAAAATAAAAGGTGTGTTATGAAAAATGATGGCAGCTACGGTTATGAATATCCGTTATTAATTAAAAAATTATTAACGAGAGCCCTGCAGTGGAATCCGGAACAAAAAATTATTTATAGAGACATATTCGAATATACTTACGCCGATTTTTATAAACGGATTAAAAAACTTGCTAATTTATTAACGAGCCTTGGTGTTAAACAAGGTGATATGGTTGCTGTAATGGACTGGGACAGTCATAGATACTTGGAAAATTATTTTGCCGTACCAATGATTGGAGCCATCCTTCATACAATTAACATACGGCTTTCACCCGAGCAGATGCTTTATACAATAAACCATGCCGAAGATAAAATTTTAATTGTTCATAAAGATTTTTTCCCGATAGTAAACATTATGTATCCAAAATTTGAATCGGTAAAAAAGATTATTGTTATTAACGACAGCAACGAATTACCGGAAAGCAAATTTGAATTTGTAGGAGAGTATGATGAATTATTAACCGATCAATCCGATACTTTTGATTTTCCGGATTTTGATGAAAACACAATTGCTACCACATTTTATACTACCGGAACAACAGGAAACCCCAAAGGAGTTTATTTTACACACCGGCAGTTAGTATTGCATGCTCTTTCCGGTTTGGCGGATTTAAATATGTATCCCGATCCGTTAAACTTCAATTATCATGATGTTTATATGCCGCTTACCCCAATGTTTCACGTACATGCTTGGGGTGTACCTTATATGGCTACGGCAATGGGCGTTAAACAGATTTATCCTGGTCGTTATGAACCCGAAATGCTATTGAAATTATTATTAACACATAAAGTTACTTTTTCACACTGTGTGCCGACAATTTTACAAATGATTTTATCGAATCCTGCAACAAAAGAAATTAATTTTAGTAACTGGAAAGTAATCATCGGAGGAGCCGCTCTTTCAAAAGGTTTGGCACAAAAAGCAATGGAACGTAACATTAAAGTAACTACAGGCTATGGTTTGTCTGAAACATGCCCAATTTTAACAATAGCTCATTTTAAAAATTATATGCTTGATTACAATCAAGAACAGAAAGTTGATGTTGTTACCCGAACGGGCTTTCCGGTACTGTTTGTAGAAATGAAAGTTGTTGATTCCAACGGAAATGAATTGCCCCGAGGTAAAAACCATGTCGGAGAAATTGTAGTCCGTGCTCCATGGCTTACTCAAAGTTATTTTAAGCTAAAAGCTCAATCGGAAATATTATGGAAAGACGGATGGCTGCATACCGGCGATATTGCTTATCGGGATGAAGAAGGATATTTTAAAATTACCGACCGTTTAAAAGATGTAATTAAAACCGGAGGCGAGTGGATTTCTTCTTTAGAATTGGAAAGTATGATAAGTCAATGTGAAGAAGTTGCCGA
>CAZXJG010000230.1:0-4473 GCA_964640985.1 uncultured Melioribacteraceae bacterium
TCAATTTCATATCTCTTCAAAAGTGCCTGCCGTTATATAACTCCTTCGGAGTTTTTATGATAGGTATATAATTCCTGCTTATAATAGTTACACTCCTTCGGGGTTAGTTTATTATTATTCATTTTTTGTTTTTTAGTAATTCCTTTGGAGTCGGTAGATTTTTTTTACTTATGATAATATAAAAAATGAGAGAAACAGTCTGAAGCCTGCTTAAAAATTGCCATGGATTTGTTAGTGTTAATGGTTCAACTGAGAAAACAGGATTGAAATCTTCAAGTATAAATTTTATTACTGCCGGACAATCATTCCTTCACTATTTTCAATATCCAGTTACTTATGGTTTTCAATACGGAAGGTGAAATAGTTTCTTCGATTTTACTATATTCCAATGGTGAACCGGTTTTTGCAGGTTGAAATAAATGGTTTAGGTTAGGAAACTCTTTTATTTCAAAATTTTTGTTTCCACCTTTTTCAAGTGACTTTTTGATTATTTGAAGATCTTCTTTAGGAGGTACCTGGAGATCTTTTCCACCATCTAAAGCTAATACGGGACATTTAACTTTTTCCAATGTAGGAACCGGATTATAAGTTAAAAAATAACGGAACCATGGCGATGTTAAAACTTTAATCTGCTGGTTAATTATTTGAGTGTAATTGTTCGATTCCTTTTTCTTTTTGCCGCCGGGTGATTCATAATAACTTTCATAAATTTTATGCAGTTCTTTCGAGGCAGCGGTATTATCCTTCACCTTTTTTACAATAGAATATAATTTTTTCATCAGATTCAATTCTTTAGAAATCTCTTTTTCAGTAGCTCCATTTACTTTTGCAATCAAAGCGGATTGTTTATAAAGAATTTGCTCACCTGTTAATCCCGGTGCAGCCATCAAAACAATAAACGCAATATCCGGAGATTCAACCGCAACCATAGGAGCTATTAAACCACCTTCGCTATGACCAATCAAACCGATTTTCTGCGGATTTATTTCTTTTCTGGTTTTTAGATACTCTACTTCGGCTAATGCATCACTTGCAAAATCTTTTGTGGTAGCTTCCGCAAAGTTACCCGTAGAACCGCCTACCCCGCGATCATCAACACGAAGAACGGCTATTCCACGGCGTGTTAAATAATCTGCAATTACTAAAAAGGGTTTATGACCGAAGATAGTCTCATTTCTGTCTTGAGGACCTGAACCGCTAATCAACAAAACAGCAGGGAAAGAACTACCGGTATCAGGTATCGTTAAGGTTCCTGCAAGCGTTATGCCGGCTTTCTTATTTTTAAATTTGACATTTTCCGATTTGTATGGGAAAGGTCCTTTTGGAGTTTGCGGTCTTTTGGCTAACTCAACTTTTTTAGTTTTATTTAAAACTAGAGGAATTGACATTCCGCTTTGATGCCAGGTTCCAACAATTTTCAGACTATCGGATATTAGCTTCCCGTAAAAATATCCTCCGACAATCTTAACATCAAATCGAATGTTATCATTTCTGAAAGTTACTTTATTTACTTTTATACCCTCAGCACCCTGATCCGGGCTGTCCATTGTAGCAATAAAATTTTTATTATTTTGCTGCTTAACATGAAATACCAACCGTAACTCTATACCCGACACTTTCAATGTTCCTTCCCATATTCCAATTATCACTCTATTATTTGTAGAATCTTTTGGAATTACGGTGCTATAACTATTAGAAGAAAAGAAAAAAATAATAAGGCTTATAATTGATAAAACGATTGTACTAATATTTCTTTTCATTGTTACTCCCTTATAGCGGTACTTATTATTTAAGAGTATCCATTAATTCTTTAATCCTTTTTTTGCTTATTTCATTCTTTGTCTTAAAAGATTGAAGAATAACATCAATTTGCTGTATTAACATTTTTTTATGATATTTTGGAGCATAAATCGAGCCGTCAATCATATAAATACGATGCGTTTTTTCATCAAAAAAAGTATAATTTACAAATGGTCCCCCCATACTTTGATCGCTCATTCTCCAAAGTCCCTGTGTTTTTAGTGCGTATCTACCGCGAAAATTAACTGCTTTTGTAGTTTTATAATTATCTGCGATTTCCACATAACTTGAATCGTTACTTGTTCTATAATATCTTTTTGTTTCCCTATTGCGAATTACGGCAACCGAATCTGCATTCAAATAAATCGGCGAAGCATTATTTATCCAATAGACAAAAATCCATCTTTCCATATCGGTACCAGGCGCTCTTCGTAACCAAACAAAATGATCTTGCGGTAAATCCAATGCAAGCTTATAATCGACTTCTACATAAATTATCCATCCGTATTCTTTGAGAAATTTTGCTTCAATCTTTTTTCTTTCATACTCGGGAGAATAAAGATTGGCATATAAGCGTTCATTTGATATTTTCTGAAAATAATTAAGAAGCCTGTTATGATTTTTTAATATTGCGTACTTAATTTTCTTAATGTTTGTGCCCGTAATAAACATAACGAGTTGATTTCGAGCCCAGAGATTATATTTATTAATCACATTAAGACTATCGGATTTTACCATAGCCTTTACAGTAGAATCGAGAATACTATTCATATAATTAGAAGTTTCGGACCCGCTATTTAAAGGAGCAACAATAATAATATTTTTTTTGTTCTTAACTTGATCAAGTTGATATATACTTTTTCGAGTTAAATTAAATAGATGTTCGGGCTGAGGTGTGTAAATAATTTTACTAAATACTTCTAATAACGGGGCTTCAAGCGCATAGTATTCACTTGAATCGGCAATAACATAAATTTCATCTTCACGTCCAACAGCAGGCTCTTTAACATTACATGATGAAAAAACGAAAATAAATGCAACAAGGATAAGAATTAAAAAAAATATCTTTTTTATCATATACTTTTCTACTTTTTTAAACAATAATTAAACAGATTGAAATTATTTAAGTTTCCATGTTTACAAATGTTAATATGGGGTTTTCCTTTAATAATTAGAACAATTCAATCAAATCACAAAAAAGAAAAGCCCAAACTAAATCGGCACATTATTAAGAACCAGAGCCATACCGGGAAAAATCAGATGATAAAGTATCCACATCACCAAACTTATAGAAAATGGAATTGTTAAATTATCGTCTGCCCACCCATAAGAAATATTTTCAGAAATTGCTCCTACGGCAACGGCTATAATTCCAATTACATATTCAAGAAAGCTGCCGTTAACCTTAGGAGTAAAAACCACTACAATGCTGGCAACAAAAAAAAAAGCTATTGTTCCTTCCAAACTTTTCGATAAAAATTTATGTTTTCCAAATTTTCTTCCTACCAAAGCAGCTGCAATATCGCTTAATATTAATACTGAAAAAGCTGTAATAAAAATAACTTTTGGAAACAGGACAATACAAATTAAAGCCGCAATAAGAACATAAGAAGCACCGGAAAGGTTTTTTTTCTTAGAATCAATTTCGTGTTCTCTTAATAAGAAGCCGAAGAGTGAATTAAAAGTTTTTTTTAAGGGTGGGGAAAAATGCCGTCCGAAATCGATAACTACCGCATAAAAGGTAATGGGAATTAGTACTGTTAATGCTAATTCCCTTGTAATAAAATAGTAAATAATCGGGATAGAAAGAGAAAGAAGGTGAATACTCTTACGAAGAAGTTCACTTTTATAATCAATAGTTCCTTGATCAATTTCCATCATTTGCTTTATCTGCTAGGATTTTTTCCTCTCGTTTCTTTTTTTTGTCCAACAGCATTTTCACATGTTCCGGCACATTTTTATCAATTGTATTTTTTTGTTCGGTTTCAGACACTTTCTTTAAAGGAGGAAGCTGCTCTCCATTTAATATTTTATCAATTTCATTTGCATCAAGAATTTCTCGTTCCAAAAGTTCATCAGCAAGCTTATGTAAAACAGCCTCATTATCCTTAAGAATTTTCTGAGCGCGTTTCATTGCCGCTTCAACAATATTGCTAATTTCCTCATCTATTTTTTGTGCGGTTAAATCACTAATATTTTTATGTCTAGTAATTTCACGTCCTAAAAAAATCTCTTCTTCATTTTGACCAAACGATAAAGGTCCTAATTTTTCACTCATACCCCATTTACAAACCATATTACGAGCAAGTTCAGTAGCTCTTTCAATATCGTTTCCCGCACCGGTTGTTAATTGATTAAATATCAATAATTCGGCAGCACGGCCTCCGAGAAGTGTTGTAATATTAGTTTCAATATAAGATTTAGTATAAGTATGTTTTTCACCCATAGGCAAATAATGAGTAACACCAAGTGCTCTACCACGAGGAATAATAGTAACTTTATGAACCGGATCAGATTCGGGAAGTTTACGTGCAACTAAAACATGCCCTGCTTCGTGATAAGCAGTTACCTTTTTTTCCTCTTCGGAAATTATCATACTTTTTCTTTCCATACCCATCATAACTTTATCTTTAGCCTCTTCAAAATCGTCCATAGTTACTTTTTGACGATTTT
>CAZXJG010000231.1:0-4443 GCA_964640985.1 uncultured Melioribacteraceae bacterium
TTATTTTATCTCCCAATTCCATTGCTTTTTACCAAATAATTAGATTTTCAAATTTCATAGCTTTTTTAGTTTGAAATCCGAAGCCCTACGCATCTGTCCCATCTCCCGATTTCTATCTTCTATCTTACGGCTTGCCGCACTATGTTTTTTCAAGAATATGTAAATATTCAACCGTCTCTTTTGCTTTGTGGTTTCTATTTTTATCACTATCGGCTTTAAACCTTTGGTAATCTTTTGTTATTAAATCATATTTACCATATTTACTTAATATCAATCTGATTTCCTGTTCCGGCATTAGCCCTTCATTATTATAACTTAAAAACAAATATTTAAATTTTGCGTTCTTGATTAAGTCCCCGAACGATTTGGTAACTTCGTCTTTTTTACAATAAGTTGAACGATAATAATTTCTAAGACCGGTTTTGCCATTCGGTATAAAAGTATCGTATTTAGCGATTGTATTTAAAATGTGATAATTAGCTCCATACTGTCTTGAATTATAGGGAGGGTCAAGATATAGGATATCGCCTTCAATGCTTTTTATTAATATATTACTATCTTCATTGAAAACTTTGTGTGAATTTTCATTCATTTCAAATAATGCAGGGCGCATAATCATCTTTTTCTGAGCTGTCTTTTTAAGATGTTTTAGAAATGCCCCATAAACTGATGCCGTATTGGCAACTTTATCAGCACTTTCAAGCAAGGAAGTCAATAAAAAATAATATAAATCATTATTTATTACCTTATTAATTTTCCATTGTTTAATCTTTTGGCGAACAGCATCAATTTTTCCCCCATTTTGATCGCTAAAATATTGTCTTCCACTTCCGCTGCCTAAACAGTAATGCTTATATATAAAACCCTCAATAGGCTTGGCTTCATTTAATTCCTGAAGGTATTGTTGATAATTTTGTATTGGACTATGATTTTCAATATAGTTTTTGTTTAATACATAACTAAAATATTCTATATCGTTGCTTATTACTTGTTTTACCTCTTGTTTGAATACCCTTCCAATTATTCCGGTACCTGCAAAAATATCACAAAATATTTTTTTTGATAAATCATCGCCAACAACATTTGTAATGATCTTTTTTATAAAAGAAGAAAGTTTATTTTTTGAACCAATGTAATTCATTAGCACCTAATCCATTAGTAAACTATTTCATTAAAGAAGTAAACCTTAAAATAACCTTATTATTATTAACTGCTATTGCAAAGGCTTGTTTTGAGCCTATTAAAACCAGCAGTTTTGATGCACGCGTGATTGCCGTGTAAAGTAAGTTTCGCTGCAGCATTATATAATGAGTAGTTGTTAACGGCATAATAACACAGGGAAATTCACTTCCTTGACTTTTATGAACAGTACAGGCATACGACAATGTGATTTCATCTAATTCCTCAAATTCATAAATTACCAGACGGTTATCAAAAATTATCTGCATCTTTTTGTTGTGCAAATCGATACCTTCTATATAACCTATATCACCATTAAAAACATTCTTAATATAATTATTCCGTAACTGCATTACTTTATCTTTAATTTTATAGTGTTTTTCTCCGGCAGAATAAATCACGGGATTTTTATTAAATTCTTTCTGTATTAATCTATTCAAGTTATTAACACCAACAGCACCCTTATACATCGGCGAAATTACTTGTATGTCGGTAAGAGGATTGAACCCATACTTTTTGCTGATACGGTTCTGATATAAATCTAAAATTAAAGATGGAATTTTCGTAATATCATTTTCTTCGAGAAAAAACAAATCGGAATCTTCTTCATTAGAAATTTCAGGGATAATTCCTTTGTTTATTTTATGAGCCGACAGTACTATTTTACTTTTTTCTGCTTGGCGAAATATTTTTGTGAGTTTGATTACGGGAATTTCATTACAACTTATTAAATCGTTCAATATATTTCCCGCACCTACGGAAGGCAATTGATTTGTATCCCCCACAAAAACCAATGTTGTATCAACATCGATAGCGGTAATAAAATTAAACATTAACAATGTATCTATCATCGAAAGCTCATCGATAACTAATAAATCGGTCTTTAACTGGTTCTCTTTATTATAATTAAAGGAATTATCCATAGGATTATATTCGAGCAAACGATGAATTGTTTTTGCTTCGATGCCGATCAATTCAGTCATACGCTTAGCAGCCCTGCCCGTTGGAGCGGCAAGCAGAGTTTTCTTTCCTAATTTTATATATGCATTAATTATACCTCTTATTGTAGTTGTTTTTCCGGTACCTGGTCCCCCGGTAACAATTAATATCTTATTTACAAGGGCTAAACGTATTGCATCTAATTGTTCTTCGGAAAACTCGCTGTTCAATAAAGATAATATTTTTTGCTGTTTATATGTTATCTCTTTTGAAAAATGTAAAAAGTTTTTTAGAGCATTTTCAATTTCCCGTTCGGCAGTATATAAATTCCATAAATAAATATTCGATTGAAACTCAACAATCTGATCTTCGGAGAGCAATTCTTCAAATACCGGATCGTTAATTTCTAATTCAAAGTTCAACATGCCGGAACAATATCTAATCAGTTCTTCTTTGGGTAAATAAACATGACCGTTATTGGAAGCTTCCGTTAATGCGTAAATAATACCTGCTTTTATTCTTAGAGGATGCGAATCACCGAAGCCTAAACTTTTACCGATAGAATCTGCAGTCTTAAAACCAATACCCCAAATATCTCCAACTAACCGATAAGGATTATTTTCGACCATCGGAATAGTTGCCTCACCATATTTCTTATAAATTTTTAGAGCAAAATTTGGCGAGACGTTGTGAGATTGAAGAAAAATCATAATATCCTTTATTCCCTTCTGTTTCTCCCAACTTTGTTTTATAACCTCTAATTTTTTTTTGCCGATAGTGGGTACTTTAATCAATTCATCAATGCTGTTTTCCAACATATTAAGTGTTCTGTCTCCGAAAAAATCTACAATTTTATTTGCGGTAATTTTACCGATACCCTTTATTAAACCCGAACCAAGATATTTTACCAAGCCTTCTTTTGTGGATGGATAAACAATTGAGAACTTTTCAATTTTGAATTGCTTTCCGTATTTTGAATGAAAAATCCAATTACCGCTTACTTGAATTTCATCGTCGGAGTTTAGTTTCGGCAGATATCCCACAATAACCGTCGAGTCGGTTAATCTTATTACACTATAGCCGTCAGATTCATTGTAATAAACATATTTATCAATTATCCCTTTTAATCTATCCATTATATTCTACCGGTAATTCATCGTATTTAAATTTTTAGATTTTCATTTTTCTAATTTTTATACATGTTATTTTAATTAAAAATTGACGGTTATTATTTTACTTGGTCTACGCTTGTGTGTTGTCTGGATTTCAATTTGTTTATAGTTGGAACTTAATGCAGACATAACGGTTTGTTTGGCTATGGTTTCGGTATTGCATTGCTGACTTAAATGTGTAAGTAAAATTGTTTCGGGAATAATAGTGGAATCATTTAACACGTCAATTAAAAAGCTGCTGCATTCGTCGTTAGAAAGATGCCCTATTTCGCGTATTCTTTGTTTTAAAAACGGCGGACGATCAGAATTCATAAGCATATCAACATCATGATTCGCCTCGATTACAATAGCATTTGAGTTAACAAAGTGTTTATAAATTCCGTTGTATGAATGACCCATGTCGGTTGCAAAAGAAATTTTCTTTTTTATAGAATTGATTTCTCTATAAATATTGAAACCGTAACAACCTCCGTCGGAATCGTGAGGTACTTCAAAACTCCGAATTGAAAACGAACCGATTTGAAAATCGTTATCATTAAATACATTTATAATATTTTCTTTATCGGCTTCTTCTATTAAATCATTATTTTCTATTAATACATTGAAAACTTTTTCGTGAATGAAAATAGGTATCTTGAGTCTAACGGACGTTCTTAACATTGAAGACGAGAGATGATCTGAATGAGCATGCGTAATTATTATTCCATTTAATAAATTTATATCAAGATTTAAAGTATTCAATTTTTCCCGGATATATTTTGTTGAAAATCCACAATCGATTAAAAAGGAATAGTCTTTATCCCAAATAACAGTACTATTTCCGGCGCTGGAGCTGCCGAGAGTTTCTAAAAAAAAGTTCATATTTTTATCCATATTTACGCCGGTTATAAAATTTCAATCAATTCAACTTCTTTTTTAATTTTGGGAATCCATCCCTTTGGGAAAAATACAACAAAAATTATATAATAATTTATTATTATAAAAAAATAAAGAATATAAAAAACAATATAAATTTATAAATAAAAAAAGTTATCAAGTATAAGCAACAATTATTTGTTTATTAAAATGGCTCTTTTCCAAATAAAGGTTAATTTTATCATTAAGGGGGTGGAATAAAATAAGTTATCGAATTACAACTCCTAAAATGTTTAAT
>CAZXJG010000232.1:0-4442 GCA_964640985.1 uncultured Melioribacteraceae bacterium
AAGAAAGTTACCAACAAAGACACTCTTCGCGCACAGTGGGAAGAGTTTATGGATAATTGTATGAAGGATAAATCGGGTCAGTCCCCGGGGAAATCAATTATCTTTGCTATAACTCATAAGCATGCAATGCGACTTGCAGAAACTTTTAATGAAATGTATCCTCAGTATCCAAACCTTATCCAGGTAATTGATTCAAAAATGGAAAGAGCAGATGTGCTGCTTGAAAAATTCAAAAAAGAAAATATGCCCCGAATTGCAATCTCCGTTGATATGCTTGATACAGGTGTTGATATACCTGAAGTAGTTAATCTTGCTTTTATGAAACCTGTTAACTCACAGATAAAATTCTGGCAGATGATAGGGCGCGGGACAAGAAATAATGAAGCATGCAAAGTATATGACTGGCTCCCGGAAGGGAAGAAGGATAGTTTTTTAATTATTGATTACTGGGAGAATTTTGAACAGGTAAAGATTGATGATAAAAATAGACAGATACCCATAAGAGTTACAATTTTCAATGTTCGATTGTCAAAGCTGCAATTGAATCTATAAAAGATGATATTTCACTGCTGCCGACTAATCTTGCACAGGTTTCCGCACATATCCGTGTTATAAATGATATGCTGACAAATAAATTCTGGCAGGAAGTTAATCTTACAAAAATTGATGAGACCAAAGAAACACTTGCCCCGATAATGAAATACAAACAGCCTAAACCTTCTTTGGTTATTGAACTTGGTCTTGATGATATTATTGAATCGCGGAAGTGGGTTATTTTAAGAAAAGATAACCAAAAAGTTTACATTGAAGAATACAGAAAACGAGTTGAGAAAAAAATACTTGAACTTGCAGAAAAACATCCTGCAATAATAAAACTTAAGAACGGTGAAAAACTTAGTGTTGATGATTTTCTCGATCTTGAACTAACACTTAGCAAAGAACTGAAATCAGAAGATATTTCCCTTGATGAAGAAAATATGTTTAAAGCTTACGGAATTAAAATCGGAAGTTTTATAGATTTCCTTAAACACGTTTTGAACATAGAAAAAATCCCAAGCTATGAAGATATTGTTAAAAAAGCTTTTGATGCATTTATACTTGAACATAACTACAATGCAAACCAGTCCCGTTTTTTAAGAGCAGTGCAGAGTGTGTTTGTACAAAGAAGAAAACTCGAACCGGCTGATCTTTATGAAGAACCATTCACAAACTTTGGACGTAATGCAGTTGATAAGCTGTTTACTGAAGAAGAAGTGAATGAGTTGGTGGAGTTAACTAAGAAATTAGTGGCATAATTAATTAGAGGGTTACCTATGAAAAGTAAATCTGAAAAGTTATATACGGTTTTTGATGAGGATTTAATTGACTTATTGAAATCTATCAATAAATGGGAAGCTCTTGAGAAGGGTGAATTATTTTGTAAAAATTGTTTTACACCAATTACCTTGAAAAACTTACAGATAATATTACCCAAAGAAAATGAAGAGTTTGAATTTATTTGTAATGATACCAATTGCATTGCATTTTCAACAAAGAAAGAGGAATAATCATGCTTCCAGCTGAATTATTAAAGATAATTTTTAAAGCCTTAGGTATTTCAGTCATTCTATTTGCAATATTTGCTTCCGCAGTTCTATTCTTAATGTTATACCCCAAAGCTAAACTATTTATATCAGATGTTTTTAGATTCTTTGGTTGGTCTGCAAAAATAATTAGAAAAAAAAGTATTGAAGCTGAAATTGAAGGTGCCATTAATTCTTTTATAAAAGACTTTAATTCTCAATTACAATATCCTTTTTTCCCCGATTGTGAAGTTGAATGGATTACTGCCGAGAACCAAAAAAGTCTGATCAAACCAGGAAAAGTAATTATTAGAGTCAATTTCGATGATGATCATGATATAAACTTCTTTAATACTACCTTAAGTTATGCACAAACAGCTCTGCTTCATAGAACCAAACCCTTTATTAAAGAAATTACTAGAAGAGCAATTGATTTGGTTACTACAAAAGGAATAATTAAAAAAACAAGGAAAAAAGTTCTCCAAGTTTTTAATGAAAAGTTTGCGACTGAAAACCAAGAGACAAAGGAGCTTTTTTTTAAACTAGAGGAAACAGAAATTAAAGGTTTGTTTACCAGAGTTTTCCTACAAGAACTACATTTTCTTGGTGAAACTCTTGGAGAGAAAACACCTAATATTCAGATTGAAAATGAGATCGAGGATTTTGTTGACTGGTTTTACAAATTGGCTACTAGAGAAACGGAAGAACGAACAGATTTAGTTTTTGGGAGAACAAACATTAAAGTAGGTGTAATATTAGTTGCTAGCGAAGAAACTTATAGTAAATACGGTTTAGAACCTTATTTGAGAAGAGCATATTCTTACGCTAGTGATGAATTTGATAGTATTTATATAATAGCAAGAGGTAAAGCAAAAGGTGACCTTTCAAAAAAAATAGCTGAAGAATTAGAATCAAAATATGGATTTGAAAAATTAACAAAAAGTATCCAATTAACGATACTTGACAAGAGAGGCAATAAGCAGTTTATCACCTGCATTGCATTAAAACCTAATCTTACTACAATAATTCAGAGTGCTTGGGAAACAATCGAAAATAAATATAATCAAAAATCTAAGATCAATGTTATTATAGATGCTATTGAAGGAGATAATATAAGAGTAGATACCTATGGATTAAAGGTGTTTATTGATAAATCTAATTTATCTGAGTTAGAGATTACAAATCCACAAAAGTATTTTAAGCTTGAACAAGAGCTATTAGTAACTATTAAGGAATTTGAACTTGAAAGAAATAAAATAATCTTATCAAATAAGGGCACAGAAACAGATCCCAAAAAGCTCGTTGATTTACAATTAAGTACAGGGGAAATTCATACAGCAATTGTAACAAAAATAAAAGATTCAGGTTTAATATTGAGATTTAATGATATGCAGATTGCAGGATTTATACCTAGAGCATTTGCAACATTTAGTCAGTATGTGATATTGTCTGAAAAATACAGTATTGATCAAGAGATACAAGTTAAGATTCTTAATTTTAATCCATCATTTGATAATTTTGTTTGTGAGCCAACAGATAGAATTGATCCTTGGTCAGATTTTCAGTATCAAACAGGAAAAATTTATGAAGTTGTAATCCGTGAAATTAGGGAACGTTACATAACTTGTGAAATTTGTGAAGGGGTTGAAGGACGTATTTACATAGAGGAATTAGATTGGAATTCATACGATGAAAATAAAAACGAAATAAGCCAATATAATGTTGGAGGTCATACTAACGTATTTGTACTGGATATAAACTATGAGAAAAATAATTTAAGACTAAGTGTTAAAAGAACATTTACTAATCCAATACTAGAATTTTACTCCCAAAATAAGAATTTAATAATATCTACTATAGTTAAGAAAATTATACCTTCAAAGGGAATCGAAATAACAACTCTCGAAAATAATTTTCCCTGTTTTATACCAATGAAGGAAATCATGTGGTGTTTTTGTCAAGAATTACCAAGTAACATAGTTGAAGGTTCTGAATTAAACGTTCGAATTACTGATTATGATAACTTTCATAATAGTATTGTATGCAGTTTGAAACGGGTAGAACCAAATGATTATGAAATTATAATTAGTGATAGTGAAATAGGTAATGAAATTTTAGGTGAATTAGTTAGTATAGGTTATGATATAATCTATTTAAAACTTTTTCATGGGAAAAACTATAGCTTTGGTTATGTTCATAAATCTGAAATATCAAATATTAACTACATTTCTGAGAGCGATCTCAAAAACATATTAGAGCCTGAGCGTAAATATCATCTAATAATAAAACGTTTTGATAATAACAACAAAATAATTGAGGTTAGCAGAAAGAAATACTTTTTAAAAAATATACAAAATGTTGAATATGGAATTGAATACACTGGTAAAATAATATGCAAAATGAATAATTACTCATTGATTCATTTTGATAGATTTGAAGCAAAATTGAACTCAATAAATTTTGATTTAGGTGATATAATAAAAACAATAGTTGCAAGAAAAGATGAAATAATAGAAGTAGAAATAGTATAACCTATACTCACAAATTCAACGATACTAAAAATAAATAGATTCCCTCTGGGATAAGTTTTTCTTGGGTGGAACAACTATTACTTATACGTCGAAGCAATACTTCGACAAAACGGAACCGGAAAAACCTATACGTGAATATGTATTGGCAAAACTTTCCATTGTATAACACGAGCAATCATGACAGCTAATAAAATATATTATAAAAGAAATTTACCACACTATCAACCTCCCGGTTACACTTTTTTTGTTACATTCAGATTGAACGGTTCCTTACCTGTCGAAACTATCAAAAGGTTAAAAGAAGAAAGAGAAAAAGAATTAAAAGTAATTGCAGGATATGATAATATTA
>CAZXJG010000233.1:0-4436 GCA_964640985.1 uncultured Melioribacteraceae bacterium
AATTTAGCCTAAAATCAAAGGAAATATTTCATAAAAGTGTATAAATCAACAAAGTTATTTATGAGACATGAAATTTTTAGCAAACCCGGAATTATTTTAATAATCTGGGTTTTTTTATTTTTATCAACAAATTCAATTTTTTCTCAAACGGTTTACGAACCTATTACGAGTGATGTGTATCCTTATTTGGGAAAAATGGCTCAGAAGGGTTTAATTGAATTTAATGATTTAATTAAGCCGCTTTCTAGGGAATATATTTATCAAAAATTAGATGAATTAACAATTACAAAGGGAAAAATATCAGCCGTTGACAAAGAGGAATTGAAATTTTGGCTGAAAGATTATGGATTTGAGCAAACAATTGATCTTTCAAAGACGGATGAAAAGTTGAAACTCCAAAGTCGGATTGGTAGTGAAACGTCCCAAAGTGAAAAAGCAAATAATCTGAGTTGGGTTAAGGACAAATGGGGAAGATTCAGGTTGTTCAGCTATAATAGTGAATTGTTTAAGGTTAATTTGGACCCCATATTTGGTTATGAAGTTGCATCGCGTGATGGAGAAAGGAGAACCCATTTTTGGAACGGAGCTTATTTTTATGGTTATATTGGCAAACATATAGGATTTAGCTTTAGTTTCCGTGATAATGATGAAAGTGGCAAAACAGTTGATCGAACTAAGAGTTTTACTCCGGAAACCGGCGTTATTAAGTCTTTGAGCAGCATAAATGGATTTCAATACGGTAAGCTTCAAACTACAATAGCAGTAAGCTGGAACTGGGGCAGCTTCTCAATCGGGAAAGATTTTTTAGAATGGGGGTATGCAAACAGTGGTAAGATTGTTCTTTCTGATAAAGCTCCGAGTTATCCTTATTTAAGGTTAGATATTCATCCTGCAAAATGGCTTTATTTTAATTATGTTCATGCTTGGTTGTCTTCGGATGTAATTGATTCATCGCAAGTATATCCAACACTGCGTGACGGAGAAAATCGGATTCTTTACCGGAATAAATTCCTTGCTTCACATACTTTAACTGTTGTACCCACAAATGGAATATCTGTTTCACTTGGTGAATCTGTTATTTACAGTGATAGATTAGAATTATCGTATTTATTCCCCCTAATGTTTTTTAGAGCAGCTGATCATTATTTGAGTGGCAATAACAACAATGCCGGTGCAAACTCGCAATTTTTCCTAAATGTTAGTTCACGAAATAATATAAAGAATACGCATCTGTATGGAACAATATTCATTGATGAACTTGCACTATCGGATATTTTTGAGGCATCACGTTCGCGTAACCAAATTGCATTTACGCTCGGTGGGTCAGTTACTGATTTACCGGTCGATAACATTACCTTTAAACTAGAATATTCAAAACTTTACCCTTTTGTATATCGCCATTACATTCCAGCGCAGACTTACGAAAACCATGGTTATGTTCTTGGGCATTGGCTGCAGCACAATTCCGATATTATTTATTCTTCTTTAAATTACAGATTTTTACGCGGTTTACAGGCAACAGTTTGGGCGGAGTATATTCGCAAAGGCGGAGATGGTGTTGTTGACGACCAATATATGCGTCCTTCAAAACCTTTCCTTTTCGGTGAAAGAAAAAACTACACAAATTGGGGTTTTGAGGCAAAGTATCAAATCACACATGAACTTTATGCTCGTTTTAAATTCCAATCATATCGTTCTTCAATTCAGCAGAATGATAATTCGTTTGTGGATAAAAAAGAAAGTTTAGTTGAATTAATTGATTTAATTCAGGAAGTGTCAAATAAGAAAAAAGTAATTTTCCCAATTCATCCAAGAACCAAAAAGAATTTAGAAAATTATAACTTGTTGAAGTTTCTTAACCATAATATAATTGTTACAGGCCCGTTAAGTTACATTGATTTTATTGCTTTGTTAAAAAATTCTAATTTTGTTTTAACTGATAGCGGAGGAATTCAAGAAGAATCAACTTATTTACACATCCCTTGTGTAACACTAAGAACAACTACCGAACGCCCGATAACGGTAGATATTGGTACCAACTATTTAGTTGGTGAAAACATTAATTTTGCTAGACAATATATCGCTGAAATATTAGATGGAAAATCTAAAAAAGGAAAAATACCGGATTTATGGGATGGTAAAGCAGCAGAAAGAATAGTGAACATTTTAACAAAAGGTAGTTCTAACTAATATTATAACTTATGAATATCTTGGTCATAAAAAGGATGATTTTCCAATTGCTCCACAATATCAAGATGAAATATTAAGTTTACAAATATATCCCGAAATAAGTAGCGATGAAATTCAATACATAACGGAATCTATTAAACTATTTTACAGAAATATTTAATGAACACCCCATTTATAGATTTAAAAGCAAACTACAATTCCATTTAGGGGGTTGGATAGTCTAGATTCCTTACTTTAATTATGTATATATATTATCCCACCCCATAGAGAAGAAATTCCGCCACGCCTTTCCTGCCGGTAAACAGGGCGGACAGGTACACAGGCAATTCAAAATGTATTAAATAATACAGCTTATGCTCTGGGCAAACCGGTTTTTGAATTTGATTAGAGTAAAATCTTAAAAACAATAAGAATACATTATATTAGTATTGCGATATTATATTCTAAATATTATATTTGTATTGTTATATAATAAACGATGAGTACTATGGATTCACAAACAATAAAGTCTCTAATTTTAGAACACAAGACCAGATTTTTAAGTAAAAAAGAACTAATAAAACGAGATGTATTACGAAAAATAGATAAAATTTTAGATTCCCGTGAAATTATTTTTATGAGCGGGATAAGAAGAAGCGGTAAATCTAGTCTTCTTTCTCTCATTGCCGAATATTTATTGGAAAATTTTGAAGTAAGTAGAAATAATATTCTATTCGTTAATTTTGAAGATGAACGATTTATAAATTTTACAGTTAATGATTTTGAAAAGTTATATCAATCTTACCTTGAACTGGAAAATCCAATCGGTAAAAAATATCTTTTCTTTGATGAAATTCAGAATATTACAGATTGGGAAAGATGGATAAACAGAATTTATGAATTTGAAGATGTAAAAATATTTATAACCGGTTCTAATGCCTCATTAATTAGCTCATCTGTTTCAACTTCTTTAACCGGTCGCAATAGGCAGATAAACATTCACACATTTTCCTTTAAGGAATTTTTACTTTTAAATGGAAAAGAATATAAAGAACGTGATTTACTTTTAACCGACAATGTTGTTGAAATAAAACGATACTTTACCGATTATTTGAAATTTGGCGGTTTCCCGGAAGTAGCAAAAAACAGAGACTTATCGCTTGCCGATCAATATTTTAAAGATATTATTTATAGAGATGTAATATCAAATTATAATCTTAGAAACATTAAGGAAATTAGGGAACTCTCTCTCTATTTGATTACAAACACAGGCTCGCTTGCCAGTTATGAAACCTTGAGAAAAACTATTCAAGCAAAAAATGCTACTACTATTAAAAATTACCTTAATATATTAGAAGATGTTTATTTAATACATTCGCTTCCAAAATTCGACTTTTCAGTTAAAAAACAAATATATAATCCAAATAAATACTATATATCCGATCTGGGTTTTTATAACGCTATCGGGTTTAAATTTTCGGAAAATATAGGAAAATCGCTCGAAAATATTGTGTTTGAACAACTTTTAAGATCTAATAAAGAATTATATTATTGGAAAACACAGAACGGAATGGAAATTGATTTTGTTATAAAAGAAAATACAAAGCTGAAGAATGCATATCAAGTTACCTACACTTTAACAACCGAAAATAGAGATAGAGAAATTAGAAGTTTAACTGCTCTTTTAAAAGAAAATAACGATATTAATTGTTATATATTAACATACGAACAGGAAGAAACAATCAATCATAAAAATGGGAAAATTGAAGTTATCCCAATTTGGAAGTGGCTTTTAGAGTAGTAAAATATTAATGAGTCCACTCCGAAAAGTAATGTTTTCATTAACCCCACGTTTTAACGTGGGGAAAACAAACTAAAAACACACCCTCGCAAACGGACTTTAGTCCGTTTGGTGCTTTTCGGAGTGGACTCAATGTTAATATATTACAATTAAAGGAGATTATTAAAATGAATACAATAAAACTTAAATATAAAAAAGACAGAAAAGTTTTTGTGCCGGACAAAGAAGTTGATTTACCGGATAATTTTGAAATAGAATTACCTGGGATTAAAGAATCTACACCTATTGATAAGGAAAAGATAATTAAGGAGATAGAAGAAGAAGGCAGAAAATATTTTCCGGATTTTAAATTAAATCCGCATGTTAAAGAATTATTGGGATTACTTAGTACACATATTCTTAAATACAGTGACGTATAATAATTTGTAAAGTTCCTAAGAAATTGGTATATTACCGTAAAATGAAT
>CAZXJG010000234.1:0-4434 GCA_964640985.1 uncultured Melioribacteraceae bacterium
GCCACAGGCATTCCCTTGGAAGAAATGACAGAACTCTTATTTTGCAGAAGCTCTATTGTTTATATCAGACTAACAAATTATTTTTTTCTACTCTATTCAAAAAAACTTAAACTATTAAAATTTTGCAAAGCAACTAACGACCAAGCTCATCTGCCGCTATGGAGCGCCAGCAAAATAGCAGCCAGGTACATCGCCTTGTTTGCCATCAATAATTCGTTTTGCTTCATTATAAAAAAATTCAAAGGTACTTGGCCACAACAATGATGAATTAGTTGGGCTTGGTCTCGGAGCTGTCCATTGTCCTTTGATCTTTCCATCTTTTATTGTGCCTTTAAGGTATAACATTGATAAAGTGCCTTGTTGTGTGACAATTTTTATTATTTTTCAAATAGTTACCTTTTAAATAAGCAGATTTGTATCAACACCTAAAGCTGTAGCAATTAACTTGAGAGTATCAATTGTTGGATTTCTTTTTCCGTTTTCTATCTGAGATAAATATGAGGCACTAATACCAACTTTTTTAGCCAATTCATTGAGCTTGATTTTTTTATATTCTCTCCAAACCCGTATTGGGTTCATGCCATCAAGAATAGCAAATGTAATTTCACCCGGAATAGCTATTTCGTTGTTTTCATGAATTGCCTTTAAATTTTTTTCTATATCCCGAATGTCTTCGGCATCTTCAAGTGCTTCCTGAATTACCTTGAATTCTTTGTAGGGAATAATTGCCCACTCCGGGTGACCATTTTTTTCTATTATTTGTATGTTCATTTGTAAACCTCCCCCCGTGATTTTATTTTAACTATGTGAATCAAAACATCTTTTTCATTCAGAGTATAAACAATGCGCCGGTCTCCAACCCTCATGCGATATCCAGGATGGTCCGTTAATTTTTTTATATTTCTCATCCTTTTGGGATTTTCAGCCAACTCTTTTATTTTTTTAGCAATAATGAGTGCCGTGTTTCTTGGCATTCCTCTTAATGATTTATCAGCTTGTTTGCTAAATGTTATTTTATACATATATATATGTTAGCTATTTGCGAACAAAAAATCAATACAAAAGATTTCTTTGGGGAAATATTCAGCTTAGGAAATATTGGTTCTTAGCCGCACAACGGCAGAACTCACTTGCCGCAAAATTCACAGTAGCAAGCCCCCGAATATTCTTCAATTTTATTTTCACTCACTAAAAATAGCAGAAACAACGTGCGTTTTGCGGTCAAGTGGAGTGAATTGTTAGGCATTTATGTACAGCTATAATCCTCACATTGAGAAATGCTTATTATCTAATCAAATAGCAATTTTATTTTCAAGTGATCTAACTTTTGGTAATCGTTGGTTAGCATACCACAAATCTAATTTCGCTTGCATAAATAACCAACTTTCTGGAGTAGTATTTGTTGCCTTGCCGATTCTAATTGCCATTTCCGGACTCAGCGATGCTTTACAATTTAGTAATAGTGACAATGTCTTTCGCGTTACTCCAAGTCGCTTTGCTACTTCTGTTATTGTTAACCCTATTACTTTAATTACATCTTCATACAATATTTCTCCCGGATGGGTAGGCTTTCTCTTTTTTTTCATATTATTTTCCTTTCATATTTTACTTAATGATAATCAAGATAATCAACATTTAGTGCATCGTTGCCTTCAAATTGAAAAATTATTCTCCAATTGCTACTAACCCATACTGACCACATACCGTTTAGCGCACCTTTAAGTTGATGCAATCTGTATCCTGGTAAATTCATATCTTGAGGGCTTGTAGATGCATCTAAACGATCTAATATCCTATTTAATTTATCGGCATGACTTGGATTAACACCCCTGCGATCATCATATAAGAATAATTTTTCAATACCTTTATGTTTAAAAGATTTTATCAATCAATTTCACTTAAATGTCATTTTGTACTTTACAAATATACTATGAGTAGCGTTACGTTGCAAGTAACAAATTGGAGATATATAATGTACACATCGGTAATTATTAGAATGGAAGGAGATTTACAACTTTTTGGTCTTTCACAAAGAACTCAACAGGCATATCTTTACCGGGCACAAAAGATAATTGAATATTTCAACAAACCGCCGGAAGAAATTACAAACATATTCCAATTCCCTTTTTCGGGATACTGCACGGCGTGCCGCTTTGCGGTTTAGCTTATCCTTTGACCGGATTATTCCCAAGAATGCATAATGGCATCTCTCCCCGATGCTTTTTATCGGGGCTTCGAGATGAATCTTTTATAACGTTAGCAACCTTCAAACCACACAATTAATCAGCTTTATATTAGTTTGAATGAAGTCTATAAAGAATTTTTTGAAAACTTCTATAATTAATTATTTCAGTACTTCGGAAAGGATTTAAAATTAATAAGTCTTCATCTCCAGTAATTAAGTAGTTTGCTTTACCGGAAATTGATAAATCTAAAAGAAAATTATCCTTGGAATCACGACAATCATCAAAGTGTGTTTTTATCTCAACCCATTCGACTTTTGAATGAATTAAGGATATAAATTCTTGTATATCTTCTTTAGAAAAATATTTAGTGAATTTTGGTCGTTGTAAAACCTCAATGAGTTCCTCGAACAGTTCGATACTAAAAAGAATAATCACTTTATTGCTTATTATAGCTTTGGATAATCCAGCTAAGGTCTTCCCGATTAAAAAGCTAATCCAGATATTTGTATCAATTACAAGTCTAATTTTCTTTCTTGGCATTATATCTTTTTTCTCTGACTATCTCAACTTCACGGGTAATTTCATCTAAATCAATTTCATCAGTTTTTATCCTGCTTAGAAATTCTTTAATTCTGATTGGAAAGGTTTCTTTCTCCAAAATCTTGATCAACTCAATTTTTTTATTTACATCAAATTGAGAAATTAGTGATTTTAATTGAGAAAAATCTATTGATAACGTTGCACTCATTTTATAATCCACCTATAAGATTAATTGTTTTACACTTTTGTAATAATATCAAAATTATTTTTATAATACAAGAACATTCAACAACCAAAAAAAATTTTCTAACAATGAAACAAAAAATGGTTTGGCTGCTAACGCGAAGGTCAGGGGCAGCCAGGGCTTCCATTGGTTTCAATAAAAAAGATAAATTCCATTTTTTAATGATCTGCCGAAGTGGCTCGGCCCTGGCTGTCACCTGAACTGACAGGTAGGGTAATGACTGTGATCACTTTTCATACTTATCGAGCTGTACTCTCAGTTCTAAAGCAAATCGCACAGTGGCAGAAGTTGACTTTGATCGTCCTCCAAGACCGATTGCTTCATTTGTTAGGCTTAGAACCTCCTTCATTGCATCTTTCGCAAACGAAAGGTCCAGAAAGCCAAGGGCGACGACTCCGATGCACTTAGATAGCCGTCCCAAGAATTTCGAAAATCGCTTACGTACCTCCGCGTTTGTAAACTCAGCAGTTTCCCGCAGAACCGGCTCTATCCGTGTTATGATTATGTTATTCGCTCCCGTGATCACGTCTTCAGTTGACCGAGCATCCTTTAGAATCTGTCGAAGATCCTCGGTAAGCCGAAGTAATTCCGCATGCATCAGGTCAAGAGCATCCTTGGTTCTATCCTTCAGATCGGCTATTTCTTGAAAAGGAAGTTGTCCTATGTCCGGGAGAATCCGAGTTTTCCGTAGTGCTTCAAGAAGCAGGTGTACCCCTTGATAAGAATTCCTACAGGAGTAAGGTGATTAAGTGTAACGTCACAATCGGTAAAGCACGCATTGACTTGAAGTGCAATTTCGGAGAACAAAACCCGACTATACTGAAGGTCTTGAAGAAAGAGCATCTTGTTGTCGATGTCCCTTGATGCAAGTACTCCCGATAGAACATCCTCAATGTCAGGCGAAGGGAAGCTCACCAGTGCATCGCTTAATCCCGAATTATTAACCTCACTAATGATGCGGTCGAAAATCATAAATCGATCGATTCGACTCTTCACCGGATGAGACTGTAATAGCTTAGTAAGAACCATGTGATTCCGGTACTGTGGACTTTGTAGTATGTGTTCAGCTAAACGCGTCATTAAAGTTATAGAGGGCAATACTAAAGGTGCGAAAATGGTCTTATCGGAGTAAAAAAGGGCGTTCTTAAGCTCCGCCAAGTAATCTGCAGCAACGTCTGACACGATGACGGCGGTTCTCCATTGCAGGATTGCCTTACTCATTTTTCATCCTCATCGGTATGCCCAACGGCATTGTGCCGAAGCCCAACAATGCCGCATTATTTATATAACTTTTTAATTAGAACAAACTTTCAATTTTAAGCTATGCTTAACAACAAAGTCGAAACGGAACTACAAACTTTTAAATTGCACAAATGCCTAATGCGAAAACACTTTCGGTTTGAGGCACGGGTTGAACTAAGCCGCAAAGCGGCAGATTCTCGATCTAACCTGGATTATCAAAAA
>CAZXJG010000235.1:0-4433 GCA_964640985.1 uncultured Melioribacteraceae bacterium
GAAGAAATTCTAAAAAATTAAATTACGTGTGAGATAAGACGTGAAAATCGGTGATGAAATGTTAAGATATCCATATTTGAAAGGTATTCTTGACGATGTTGTTGAAGTAAAATTTGTTTAAAAAGGGAAAAGCATTAACCGATTTTGATGGGAATCCTCTTAAATTGTAACCTTCGAGTTTTTGTATAATTTTTAATTGTTTGTAAGCCCGAAGGTTAATAATTTTTTGTTTTATTTGTTTGGATTATTGACAAGATGAAGAACTTTATTAGTATTAAAGAGTTCTGTGATTATTTTTACAACTTCTTGAGCAACTGCATCTTGAGCTTGTTGCGTAGATGCTCCGATATGGTGAGTTAAATATACATTTTCCAATTCTTGTAGTTTAGAATGAACTTCACCTTGTTTGTATTCAGGTTCATCAATAAAAACATCCAAGGCAGCGTGAATATCTTTTTCTTTTACTGCAGTTATAAGTGCATCTTCGTCTATAACATCGGGGCGTGATGTATTAATTAAAAATGCCCCTTCTTTCATATAGCCGAAAAGTTTATCGTTAAACATACCGCGTGTTTCCGGCGTTGACGGAAGATGTAGTGTAATTAAATCGGCTTTTGGTAACATTTCGGAAAGGTCTTCAAATACTGTAACTCCTTCCATATTAATCGGAATAATATCACGTGCAAAAACTTTCATTCCCATAGCTAATGCTCGGATTGCAACTTCTTTACCGATATGTCCAAATCCGACAATTGCTAATGTTTTACCAAATAATCCTTTGGCTTTTGCATATTTAGCTTTATTCCATATTCCTTTTCTAAAATCACTTACATTATCTGGAATTTTTCTATCCAAAGAAATCATTAAACCTATTGCCAATTCGGCAACCGCAATAGAATTTTTACCGGGGCAATTTGCAACGGATACACCTTTTTTATTAGCGGTTTTTATGTCGATGTTGTTGTATCCGGCACCTGCACGAATGATTAAATTAAGTTTCTGTGCGTTGTTAATTGTTCGTTCATTAACTTTTGTTGAACGTACAATTAAAATATCAACATCTTTTGCAGCTTCAGGTAAATCGTTTTCCCCAAGTTTAGGTTTAAATACTACCTCTAAATTTTTGTCTTCTAACTGCTGAATATATTTTTCCGGCAGTTTGTCCGCTATTAAAATTTTCATTTTTATCTCCATTAAATTTTATTTAAGCATTGGAATTTTAATATCAAATAATTTTGCATTATTAATAGCACGCTCGTATCCGGCATCAGCATGACGGGCAATTCCAAAACCGGGATCATAAGTTAGAACTCTTTCTAATCTTTCCGCTGCTTCAGGAGTTCCATCTGCTACGATAACCATACCGGCATGAATTGCTTTTCCAATACCGACACCGCCGCCGTGATGGACAGATACCCAACTGGCTCCGCCGATTGTATTCAATAAAGCATTTAAAATAGGCCAATCCGCTATGGCATCGCTGCCATCTTTCATTCCTTCGGTTTCTCTATTTGGTGAAGCTACTGATCCGCAATCAAGATGATCTCTCCCAATAACAATAGGGGCTGAAACTTTGCCCGATGCAACAAGGTCATTAAATATTTTACCCATCTTAGCACGAGCGCCATACCCAAGCCAGCAAATACGTGATGGTAAGCCCTGGAAATGGACTTTTTCTTGCGCTAATTTTATCCATCTGATTAAAGGTTTGTCTTCGGGGAAAGCTTCAATAATTGCTTTATCTGTTTCATAAATATCGTTTGGATCTCCTGAAAGTGCAGCCCATCTAAAAGGTCCTTTGCCGTCACAGAATAATGGTCTAATATATTCCGGGACAAATCCTGGAATATCGAATGCATTTTCAACACCATTTTCCTTTGCTTCCCCGCGGATGTTGTTGCCGTAATCGAAAGTAATTGCACCGCGTCTTTGAAATTCCAACATTGTTTTAACATGAGTAACAATCGTTTCTTTCGCCATTTTGATGTAACGTTGCGGATCGGTTTTACGGAGTTCCAATGCTTCTTTATAAGGAATACCCATCGGTACGTAGCCGTTTAACGTATCGTGTGCCGATGTTTGGTCGGTAAGTACATCCGGAATAATGTTCTTTGCGAGAATTTTTGGTAATATAACTCCTGCATTCCCTAATAAACCTACGGATAATGCTTCCCCGTTTTCCTTTGCTTTTAAAACCATTTCCAAAGCGTCATCCAAATCCTTGATCATTACATCCAAATATTTTGAATCAATTCTTTTTTGAATTCTATCTTTATCAACTTCAATACCGAGGAAAGCAGCTCCATTTAAAGTTGCGGCAAGCGATTGAGCACCACCCATTCCGCCTAAGCCGGCGGTAAGAAGAAGTTTTCCTTTCAAGTTCCCGTCAAAATGTTTACGTGCCGCCGCCGCAAAAGTTTCATAAGTACCTTGCAGTATTCCTTGTGTGCCGATATAAATCCAGCTTCCGGCTGTCATTTGCCCGAACATTGTTAGTCCCATAGCTTCAAGGCGTCTGAATTCATCCCACGTTGCCCAGTCGGGTACAAGCATTGCATTAGAAATAATTACACGTGGAGCATTTAAGTGAGTTTTAAAAACCGCCACAGGTTTACCCGATTGTACAACCAAAGTTTCGTCATTTTCCAAATTTTGCAACGAATCGATTATGGCATCAAAAGCTTCCCAATTTCTTGCAGCTTTTCCTGATCCGCCATAAACAATTAATTCGTCAGGTTTCTCTGCAACTTCAGGGTCCAAATTATTCATAAGCATTCGCATTGCAGCTTCTTGGATCCATCCTTTACAGGTAATTTCTGTGCCTCGCGGCGCTCTTATTGTCCTTTTCCCTTTTTTCATTATCAGTCGCTAAAATGGTTTTCTAATAAGTTATTATATTGCTGATACATCGATTTCATCAGCCATTTTTTAATAATCCAACTTTTTTTCAATTGTTTTTTTATGTGATTAGTATTTTCACGCAGTTGTATTGTAAGTTTCGTTTTTTCTTCTTTGGTTAATTTTATAATTTCTTCACCGTTACTTAATTTATTAATTATTGAATCGAAGTTTTTAATATCACGAATAAATCTGTTGTCTCCTTCCATTTGTTTAATTACCTGCTTACAAAAACTCAGGAGAACTTTTTTTTCATTTTTATCAAATTCGAAATTATAATTTCTAAATAATTTTTTTTTCATAGTTTATATCTTAGTTTTTTAGTGAAAGTAAATTTTCTCTCATTAGTTGATATCCGGGTTTTATTACATCATAAATGTAATGAAGTCTTTCATTATAATGAATAAATGCGGATTTCATTGCGTTAATATTCAATTTTTCAATATCGTCTAAAGTTATACCCCAAAGTTCCGATGCTAAAAAATATTCTTTTGTTAACGTTGTATTACTCATTAACCTATCATCGGTATTGAGAAAAACTCTAAATTTATTTTTATAAAGTTCAAAAAAAGGATGGTTTTCTAATTTATCGACAGCACCGGTATGGATGTTACTAAGTAAACAAATTTCAAGAGGAAGCCGTTTATCTAAAATATATTGCGCTAAATCGCCAAGAGCGGTAATTTTTCCGTTCTCATCTAAAATAATATCATCAACTAATCGTGTTGCGTGACCAATGCGGTGAGCGCCGCACCATTGAATTGCCTGCCAAATCGATTCCTTACCGAAAGCTTCGCCTGCGTGAATTGTAATATTAAAATTTTCTCTTTGAATAAATTGAAAAGCATCGAGATGTTTTTTAGGAGGGTAGCCGCCTTCTTCACCCGCTAAATCAAATCCTACAACACCGCGTAAGCGGTAATTTACAGCTAATTCTGCAATTTCAAGTGAATTGGTCATATTGCGCATACCGCATAATATCAATCCATATCCAACTCCGAAATCTTTTTTGCCTTTTTCCAATCCTTTTAACACAGCCGAAAGGATATCATCGTAATGCAGCCCTTTTTGCAAATGAAGTGAAGGTGCAAATCTACTTTCAATATAAACAACTCCATCCTTTTTCATATCTTCCATCATTTCATAAGCAACGCGTTCTAAAGATTCTTTTGTTTGCATAACTGCAACCGTATGTTCAAAACCTTGAAGATATTCTATCAAGTTGCCTTTGTTTGCCCCTCTGTAAAACCATTGCGCTAATTCATCGGTGTCTTCTGTAGGCAGTTTTTTATAATTAATTTCTTTTGCTAATTCAATTACGGTTTCCGGTCTTAATCCTCCATCGAGATGATCGTGCAGTTGTACTTTTGGAACATTTCGAATTATTTCTTCTCTTGTCAATTTTACCTCTCTTTTTAACATCAAAAAATATTCTTTTTAGAGCCTAAAATCAATGTTCTTTATAGAAGTCAGCGTTGCAGGGACAAAATATCAGTAACGCTCCAAAGACAGTAATATCGGGCTGAAAACAGTAT
>CAZXJG010000236.1:0-4397 GCA_964640985.1 uncultured Melioribacteraceae bacterium
GAACAAACTCGAGACCAATTAGTTTTGAATAATCTAATTCAACAAGAATATCAATGTCACTATTTTCGTCAGCATCTCCACGAGAGTAAGAGCCAAACAAATATGCTTTTAAAATCGGTTTGTTGTTGAAGAATTTCTTTATTCTATCAATATATTCTTGTTGTAATCTCATATATGTAATTATTTTTTTATAATTGTATCTTACTAAAAATGTCGAGAACGGTATAACGGTATTGCAAATAACTCGTCCCGCTTCTTTTTAGCGGGGCTTCGAGATGAATTTTTTATAACGTTTGTGTGAACTACCAATAATATTTTTAAATTACTTTTCAAAAACAACTTAATTATTTAAACTATTACTAATTTTTATATGATGATAAAGGGATAAAATTAACATCTAAGTAATAACCAATTGCTTTTGCATACTTCTCAATTGTTGAAATTTTTGGAGAAATTTTTGAATTAACATTTTCTAATCGTGAAATATTACTTTTCTTTGTGTTTAATAATTTAGCTATTTCTTCTTGAGTTAAACCTGCCTGCCTACGAAGGCGTATTAACTTTTTCCGAAGCTCATATGCCGGAGCGATTGAATCGTATTCTTTTTTAACTTCAGAATTAGCAAAAGCTTTCTTTTTAAAATCTTCAAAAGTTATTTTACTCATTTTTATACTCCCTTAATCTCTTTTTTATTATTAAAGAAAACAACTTTAAATTCCATACTACAATGTAATCCTATATGATAACTTTTGCAAAGAAATTTAAAAAGAATGATATCAAATAAAATTTTCTCAGACAGATAACGGCGTGGTTGCTAAGGCGCAGCCCATAACAACAATGCCACATTTATTAAATAATTATATTTACAAAAAAAACTTTCACTTACAAAAAATGCCGAACAGCAAAGCCGAAACAGTAAAGCAAAATTACAAAAATGCCGCCAGCGTAAAATGCTGTCGCCTTGAGCAACGTTAGGTGCGCCTTTGATGAGAATACAAATTATGAACTGTATCCAGAACAGCTTCTGGATACATTGCAGCTACAAAAAGCAAGGTTCTTGCTGCACCTTCTGGTTTTCTTCTTCCTTGCTCCCAATTTCTAAGGGTAGATGAACTTATTCCAAGCATTTTAGAAAACTTCTCTTGAGATAATCCAAGTTTATTCCTTATTTGTTTAGCGTTCGGTTCTTCTATATTTATTATCCTACTGGCTGGTTTTTCATTACGTAATATTTCGCCACCTTCTTTTATGCTGGCTAATAATTCTTCAAATAATTCCTTTTTCATAATAATTCCTTTTTTACTGTTGATTTTAATATTTTCAACTGTTCTGATGTTAAATCTTCTTTTGCTGATTTTGAATACAGCATCAACATTAGGATACTATTGCTTTTAGTTAAACAATAGTAAATTACTCTTAGACCTCCGCGTTTACCTTTACTTTTCTGAGCAAATCTCATTTTTCGAAGACCACTACTATGAAGGATTAACTTCCCAATTTCGGGATTAACCAATATTTGATTCTGTAGTTGACGATACTCTTCTTCTTTAAGTAACGATTTTACTTGTCTGGTAAAATTAGATGTCTCAATAAATTTCATAATTTAATATACGCCATTGGCATACCATTGTCAATTTCTTTTTAATACACTGTGAAAACAATGAGGTTGAGCGCATAACATATTTTAACCAACAGAATAATATACCTAAAAATTTAATATATCCTGCAAAATTGTTACAATGTAATAATATTAAGATTATATTGCAATTTTCACCGCTGCCGCCAACCCCCAAAAAGAGGAGCAGGCATCCGGTGGCTGAAATGAACAAAATTTGGGATTTTTCTAATGCCGAGGAATGATCCTCGACAGCAGGATATGAAGATTCCCGGAATCTCAGAAATTAAGGGAATTTTGTATTCTCGGGAAGCTTGCAATTAAGATTCCGGGAATCTTGAGAGGAGTGGTCATCGACAACCGAGAAATTATGCTATTTGCTCGTGGGGATAAGTATGTCCAAAATAGTAGGAAAACAGCATAAATTTCACCAACCTATTTTTAAAAGAAAACAAAGTAGATAAATTTTATAATACTGAATTCATTTCCATACGGTATTTGATACAAAAAGGCTAATCTAACCTCAAACATAAAAAAGCTATTTTCATACTATTACTCAAAATTTAACATCACCGGGCTTGTCCAACAAACGGTTCAGATTGTGGTTCGCTCTGCTTCGCTACTCTCTCACAATTTAACCTTATTCGTTAAGGCGTTTCTTTTTAATAGACATCTCAACCTTTTTCCCATAAAGTTTAATCTTATCGCAATAAGAGAAATTTTTTTGTTTGTGTAAATGAACCGGCTTGCAAGCGGTAAAAGTAAACTCCGCTTGGTAAATTATGTGCGTTGAAAGTGACAAAATGAACTCCTGACGATTCACGTCTGTTCACAATGGTCTGCAATTCTCTTCCAAGAACATCATAGAGCTTGAGTATAACTAAAGTATTCTCTGGTATCCGGTAACTAATAATTGTTGAGGGATTAAACGGATCAGGATAGTTTTGAAAGAGTTTGTAGTTACTCAATTCTGACTGTATTGATTCCACTGAAGTTATCTCTTTAAGAGGTCGCTTCCACACGCCACTCCCCCAAGTTCCTGCATAAAGGTAATCGCCGTTTAATATAATTGTATTGACATCTTTATTTGTCATCCCAGAGTCAACTTCTATCCAGTTTGAGCCTTTGTCCGTGGACAGAAAAATTCCATGCCCTGTACCTGCGTATAAGTTATTATCAGTTGATAAAATTGAAAACACAAAAGGGAAATTGCTAATTTTTGTCCAAGATGTGCTGTCAATCGGGATTACAAAAATACCGCTAACTGTGCCAGCAAATACACTTGACCCATTTGTTGTAAGAGAAAATACAGTTGAATTGGTTAATCCATCATTGATTTGTTTCCAACTTATACCGGTGTCTTTTGAAAAGAATACACCTTTATCCGTACCGACCCATAATCTATTACCTTTTACAAGAAGACTATATACCCAGGTGGTATCAAGTTTATGGCTTGACCATGTTGACCCGAGATTTGTCGAACAGTATACGCCACCTCCAGTGCCAGCATATACGTTCATACCGTTTATCGCAATTGCATTTACATGGTTTATCAAACCTCCACCTACTTGAGACCAAGTATTACCATAGTTAGTCGAAAGATATAAACCACTATCCGTTCCCGCAAATATGTTGGAATCGCTTGTTGCTATAGAATATACCCAATTGCTGTCTGAAACTCCATTAGTGAGTGATATCCAGTTTGAACCATTGTCTGTTGAGCGAAATACTCCACCACCTGTCCCAGCAAATAATCTATCTAAACTCGTAGTACCTAGAATATAGACGTAACCGTTGGACGGTCCACTTGTTTGAATCCATTGAGCTTCAAGTTTATGGTTAAAGCAAAGGATTACTATAAGAAAAATTAAAAATAATTTTAGGCATTTCATGATGATATTCCCCAAAATAATTATCAATAATCGCTAATGTTATAAGCGCCCTAACGTACTCGGCTAAAGCGAGTTGTTGAAGAACTAAGCCCCGCCTAAAAGAAAGCAGGCATGCGCAAAGCGACAGATCCTCGAGCTAATCCGGATTATCAAAAAATGAAGTTTACTTTTGTTACAAATTATATATTTCCGATAAATTTAACAAACACAATTTATAAACAAATCGGAGTATATAATGTACACATCAGTAATTACTAGAATAGAAGAAGATTTACAACTTTTGGGGTTTTCCCAAAGAATTCAAGAGAACTATCTTTACCGGACACAAAAGATTATTGAATATTTCAACAAACCGGCGGAAGAAATTACAAACATGTCCTAATTCCTTTTTTCGGGATACTGCACGGCGTGCCGCTTTGTGGTTTAGCTTATCCTTTGACCGGATTATCTCTCCCCGATGCATTTTATCGGGGCTTCGAGATGAATCCTTTATAACGTTATGTTACTTTTATTCTATGTTATAATAATCTCTCTTTTCTTCCCAATTGTTGAAATCGTATCTTTTATTTTCTGAACAAGATTATAACTTAGATTACTGTATTCTATAAATATTGTTTTATGAGTCTTATCATTTATTTCAATTTTCGTTGACCCATATTTTATGGATTCTATACTCTTCCAATCAATAGTGTGAGCAATTTTAAAAGTATTTAACTTAATATTTATTTTTTCCTCATCTATATTGATAAATCTTTTCCCAAATATTGAATTCAATAATTTCCCACGTCCTTCGTAGATATAACTCATACTCATTATTGCAAAGAAAAAACCATAAAACACCGATTTTCACGGAAAATTACTACACGTATAATCAGCTATATGAAGCACCT
>CAZXJG010000237.1:0-3235 GCA_964640985.1 uncultured Melioribacteraceae bacterium
GTCTGGTCTAACAAAGGTCGAAACAGCACATCCCAAGATTGGCGCAGGCATCATATTTTGTGTGCGTTATCCGAACCTTCGCATTCAGGTAGAAAAAAACAAACTTATACTGCGAACGGGATAAAATTCCGCATTTAGAAATTAACAAAACGAAGTTAATAAAAACAAGCAGGGCAATGTAAAAGTAAAAAGGAAGCATATCAAATTAGATTACATCAACAATCTAAACGATATGCTTCAAATAAATCCCAGTGAAACTGAAATTCAACGGCTAAATTACGAAAGATATTATTATCCGTGTCCCATTGTTCAAAAAAGAATTCAAGCCGTATATTTTAAAATAACTACAACAATGACAAATGAAGCGATCGGGTTGCTCGTTGGCTTAAACCGTGATACGGTAGGCGATTGGGTTAATCGTTATATTGATGATAGATTTGAGGCACTTTGTCAATTCAATTATGGGACAAACAAAAGTATTTTGGAAAACCATTCAGAAAGTATATTGAAATCCTTTAAAGAATGTCCGCCCATGAGCGCCAAAGAAGCACGCTCACGCATTGAAGCAATGACGGGTATCTGTCGAAGTCTTTCACAAGTTCGGGCATTCATGAAACGACACGGTTTGCGTTACATTAAAATGGGACACATCCCTGCAAAAGCAGATGCGGCAAAGCAAGAGCAATGGCTGGACACAACTTTTGAACCGGCAAAAAAGCAAGCACAAGACCGGGAATGTCATCTTTTGTTTATAGATGCGGCCCATTTTATTTTGCAACCTTTTATCTGCGCCTTGTGGTGTAGTGTACGTTTATTTATCAAAGCATCTTCGGGGCGTAATAGAATTAATGTGTTGGGAGCAGTAAATGCTATCACAAAACAAGTTATTACCATGAGCAATACTACTTATATTAACGCTGATACTATTGTTGCTTTTTTCAAACAACTCAAAGAACATTATAGTGATTTGCCTTTAAAGATTATTTTAGATAACGCACGGTATCAACATTGTAAATATGTTGAAGAACAGGCAAAGAATTTAGGGATAACTCTTTTGTTCCTGCCACCGTATTCTCCTAATCTGAATATCATCGAACGTCTTCGGAAGTTTACCAAAAAAGAAATCTTATATGCAAAATATTATGATACACCAGTTAAATTTCATCAGGCAATCACAGGGTTTTTTCAAACAGTAAACCAAAAACACAAGGAAGAATTAAAAAATCTTTTGACCTTGAAATTTCAACTCTTTAATAATAAGAATGCGGAATTTTATACCATGTAAAGTATAACTTGAGCAAATGCTCGCCCTCCTTCATAAACAAGGAAATTATACAAAAAATTAATTAGTTTTGAATTCTCAATACACATTAATGCTTTTAAAGAACAAATGTCGTTTAATAATGTTTGACAATGAGTTGAGTCTAATGAATACATTTTATCCTCATCGTATGCAACAACTAGATTACTGCTTGTCTGTCTATTAATTAGTTTTGGAGAAGTTTGGAAAACTTCTTCATTAGTATTACTCCATAATAGTTCTTTATCGAAAAGAACATAATTATCAGAAAACGTATATCTATACTTTGAAAATATCTCCTCCCCTTAATATAGGTTTATATCTGTCATTAATTTTTTTATTCGATATATACCTCTTATTATCTCCCGTAATAATTCCTTGATAAAAGGAAACTATATCTCCTAAGGGTATTGAATTATTATAACATTTTTTAACTATTTCTATTCCATCAATGTTTGTAAGAAATTTACCTTGTGTTATTTCGATGTCGTTTCTATAGTCTATTTCTTTTATTCTAAATTTTTCATTAAGAAATGCCTCTTCTGTTTCAACTTCAACAACTTTTGTTGGACAAGATTCTTTTTCCTTATTAAAATTGAATATTAAACAACCTCCTGTATTTGCATCTTCGAATGGTTCATATTTAAGATTTACAAACTCCTTAATTTGAAAATTTTCTCGAATAAAATTTCTTATGTTTTTAAAAGTTAAATTAAACATAATTGAATTTGGAATAATAAATGAGAAACACGCATTATCCTTAAGTAAACCATTAATCCTACCAATAAATAAAGAGTATAAATTGCCCTTGTACTCTACAAGATTTCCATATTCCATCTTATAAAAATTCATATCTTCATCAAGAGTTGATTTAGAGTTTTTTCCTAATTTGTTTGTTACATAAGGCGGATTACCAATCACCCCATCAAAGCCACCATTATATTCTGTGCGAAAAGCGTGTTCTTTTGAGCATAGGAATTCTTTTTTTATTTTTTCTATCTCGTTTTTCTCTTCGGTATCGGACAAGGGGTTATCCTTTTTACTTCCTACTATATCGAGTTCGCTATCGGACAAGGGGACAAGTCCCCTTGTTATGCTCGTAGCAGTAACAGGTATCGTTATGCCTTTTTCGATATTATATTTTCTACCGCTTACAGCTTTTAGTTTTCCTACTATTTTCGTTAGTTCTTCTTTTTCGCATACCAGTAACAGGTGCATATGGTCACCACATATATTATATTCTATTACATTTAGATTATCTTGTTTTACTATTTCGGCTACGATTTTAGTTATTATTATTTCATCTTTTTCAGCTAACCATATTGCTTCTCCTGTTTTTACATTATTATCGAACATTCGTTGCGAATATCTCGAATTATGCGTTGCAGTTGTTATATGCCACGCCTTTTTCTTTTTTTCGGTAAAAATTTGCGGAAATTCATCTTTCCAATTAAAGGCTTTATCGCCTGCCACTTTTGGGTCGTCAATTAGTGAGTTTCCGCATTTGATGTTGTTGTTCAATGTGTTTAGTTTTCTGCGTGGTTGGGCTGTTCGTAACCAAAGCGAAAGTTTTGCTATTTCTACACTTTCTTCGTTTAGGTCAACTCCGTAAATATTTTTTTCAAGTATTGTGTTTTCAATATTTTTCATAACCATACTACCACCAAGCAACGAGGTTTCTAATTCGTCAATGTAGGTATGTTCTTTTATTAAAAAGTCTAATGCTTGATTTAAAAATGCACCAGAACCACAGGCAGGGTCAAGAATTGTAAGAGTTAAAAGCCAATTGCGATAATCGTCAAGTTTGGTTTTGAGTTTCTTTAAAGTTTCGGTTTTTCGCCCTTTTCTACTTTTATGGTATTCTTCTTCCTCAATTTCCAGTTCTTGCTTTTTATCTTCGCAAAGTTTACCAATGGTATTGTCAACAATGTATTT
>CAZXJG010000237.1:3245-3703 GCA_964640985.1 uncultured Melioribacteraceae bacterium
GTTTTGTTTTTTGTTTGTCAAAATCTGTTCCTTCAATTTCGGCATTTACACTTTCAATTTCGTTTAGCGAGTTTTCAAAAATATGCCCGAGAATACTTACACCAACCTGACTTTCAAAATCGTAATCGGAAAGTGTTTTTGTATGTTCAAACAGTAATTTGTCGTCTATAATCAAACTATCTAAAATAGGATCGGGCTTAAACAAGCCACCATTGTAAGCGAAAATTTCTGCTCTCGAATGTGTTCCTTGTCGGCCAATATCCAGAAAATGAAAATACTGCTTAAATAAATTGTACAGGGGCCTTTCGTCTCCAAAATCCCAGTCTGCTTTCCATTTATTCAGAATTTGCAATGTTGAATTAGGCGGTAATAATCCTTTGTCCTCTGCAAAAAAGATAAATAAAAAACGATCAATTAGTTTTTGCGATTTTTTAAAAAGTAATCGTTTAATATTTTTG
>CAZXJG010000237.1:3713-4126 GCA_964640985.1 uncultured Melioribacteraceae bacterium
TTGCCCTGTCTTTGTCCTCTTTTTGTAATTCATTTCTAAAGACTTCGTTATTAATATTTTGCTTTATCAGGCCACTGAAAAGTTCTCTTTTGAAAAGCGAATAATCAGAGTAAAATATTTTGGTAATTTTTTCTTCTGCTACAACACTGTCCGTTTTTATTTTTAGCGGGATATTTTGCAGTATATTTTCTTTGTGCAGACATAAATACAGTAATTCAAATTGTTCTTCATTTAGTGCAAACAAATTAAACTCTTCAAAATCAACTGCATTATTAATATAAAATCGAAGTTTTTCAAAATTTGAAGTAATTACATAAACGCAAGCACTTTGATTTGCTTTGTAGTCAAATGCTTGTTGTCTTATACTTTCAAGGTCTTTTGTCTTAGTGCTTTTTAATTCAATAACTGCTATT
>CAZXJG010000237.1:4156-4395 GCA_964640985.1 uncultured Melioribacteraceae bacterium
GGGATTATGAAAATAGTCAGCGTACTTTTTAAAAGCTTTTTCAATCGCTTTTTTATCTTGTAGCTTTCTGTATTTTTTTAAGACAGATGTTTGAAATAATCCCATTTATTTTTTCTCGTTCATTTATAATTCTGCGATTTCTTCTAATGCCCTACAACGGTTTGAATATGGTGCGTGCCGCATTTTTACTAATAATTTTCTTAATTTACACAATCTTCAAATATACTATTATCTTTCTT
>CAZXJG010000238.1:0-609 GCA_964640985.1 uncultured Melioribacteraceae bacterium
ACTATTTGTTTTTTTCTCCGCTTCAAATATTATTTTTTCAGCTTTCAATTTTGCATCGTCAATTATCAAATTAGCTTTTTTATCTGCATCTATAAGCTTCATCTCTAAATTATTAGTTATTTCTTGTTGAGCAGCTAATTTTTTTTGTACAATGAATAATTCTGAAACAGCCAATCCGAAAATACCCATAAATCCAAGCACAACATTACGTAAAGTATAAAGGATTAAGCTTTCGGTTAGTAAACCGCTTAAACCAAAAAAATCGCTGAAAACAGAAACGATTACGGTACTTATAAACCAGTCGGCTATTATAACCGCAAAAATAATTTTGCCGCCACTATTCCAACCGAGTGTTCTATCAATAATCCAACCGGAAGAAAAAGCAAATAAAGAAAGAACAAACCAAACAGCAAACTTAAGCAATTCATTATTAAATAATCCAGTGCTTAAAAAGTTCGATGAAAAAAGGATTATACCTAAAACAATAGGCGTAAGATAATATAAAAATTTTATGCTTTTCACAATTCTTTAACAACCTCTTTCATTATTAAAGTCATCTTCGGCTCGGTGGTCATTGCAGTAGCAATAATTTCTTCAACATTAACAGGT
>CAZXJG010000238.1:619-4386 GCA_964640985.1 uncultured Melioribacteraceae bacterium
AATCAGGAAAACATTCGTCCGTAACTATGCTAAAACCAAGAACCCTCATTCCCATATGATTAGCTACAATATCCTCCGGAATAGTGGACATACCGACGACGTCGGCTCCGATATATCTTAAAAATCTATATTCTGCTTTTGTTTCCAAATTAGGTCCCGGCACAGCCACATAAACACCTTTTTGAACTTTTATATGATTTTTCAAGGCTATTTTTTCAGCTATCTCAATAAGTTCATTATTATAAGGCTGACTCATATCGGGGAAACGCGGACCGAGTTCATCGTTATTAGGGCCAATTAAAGGATTATCGCCAAGCAAATTGATATGATCTCCCATAAGCATAATATCGCCTTTTTTAAATATAGGATTTAACCCGCCACATGCATTAGAAACCAAAAGAGTATTAACACCAAGAAATTTCATAACCCGGACAGGGAAGGTAATCTGCTGCATCGAATAACCTTCGTAATAATGGAACCGCCCCTGCATCGCCACAACATTTTTGCCGCTTAATTTTCCAAATATTAATTTTCCATGATGAGATTCAACCGTAGATAAAGGGAAATGCGGTAAATCTTCATAATCTATTTCGTGTTCAATTTCTATTTCATTTACCAAAGCACCTAAACCGGTACCAAGAATAATCCCGATTTTATAATTTTCAACGGTCTTTTTTCGAATTACTCCTAATGCTTCGTTAATTTTTGTTATTAAATCGCTCATAATAATTTCTCCAAAATATCACCAACATTTATTTCTTTTGTTTCCTTGTTATTTTTTTCAATCTTTTTTTCTTCAGATTTCATTTCTTGTTCTACAAAACTTATGTTTAAAATTTCAGATTGTGTTTTAATCATAGCTTTAAGCTGTGCTAAAAATAAATTTTTCCCTTCTTTTAAATTAGCCGCTGCATTATAAATAAAGTCGGCTTTAATATTTGCTTTCTCAATAATTTGATGAGCTTTAATTTCAGCTTCCTTTAAAATTAATGCAGTTTGTTTTTTAGCTGTTTCAACAGATTTACTTGTAGATTCTTGTGCGTTGAGAAGTGTGTTTTGAAGAGATTTCTCAATTTTTTTATATTCTAGAATTTTCGCTTTTAATTCTTTGTTTTCTTTGTTTAATAATTCGTTTTCATTTAACAATTGTTGATATTCATCGGATAGTTTTTCCAGGAATACTTTAACTTCTTCTGTGTCGAAGCCTCGAAAAGATTTGTTAAAGTCTTGATTTTTTATACTAAAAGGTGAGTATTTCATAATTGATCCCAACTTTTGGAATAATCTCTCTGTCCAAATATTGCACTGCCTATTCTCAGCATAGTTGCACCCTCTTCAATGGCTATTTCGTAATCGTTCGTCATTCCCATCGATAAATGTTTCAAATTAAAACCGATTTTGTTTAATTCTTCTAAAAGATTTCGCAACCTTGAAAAAGAGTTCCTAATAATTTTTTCGTCATTTACAAACGGCGCCATAGTCATTAACCCTTGTAAATCGATATTTTGATTATTCCCGCAAAACTCGGCAACACGGAATATTTCATCTTTTTGAGTTAATCCAAACTTTGTGGCTTCATCAGATGTTTTTATTTCCAGTAACACTTTTTGCACTTTATTAATCGATTCGGCTCTTTTTGCAATTTCAACAGCTAATTTCATTGAGTCTACAGAGTGAATAAATTCTGAAAACCGAATAATATATTTAACTTTATTTTTTTGCAGATGTCCAATAAAATGCCATTTAATATTTCGTTTAACTTCACTTGCCTTTTGATTTAATTCTTGAGCTTTATTTTCGCCAAAATCATTTATACCCAAATCGTTTGCTTCTAAAATATCGGAAACGGGTTTAAATTTAGAAACAGCAATAAGCGTTATTTCGCCTGTTTTTCTCTCTATTTCGCTGCATTTTTGCGAAATTTTTTGCTGGACAATATTAAGATTTTCGGCTATCATAAATTTTTTAAGATTTAGAATCTATTGGTTTTAATCTCAAAAGTCAACGAAAAAAGGTTACGCTCATTCTATTATTTTAATTTGCTATGTAAAAATTCAAAATGATTTTAATAATAATTATGCTGAGTCTTCAAAATAAAATTTTTTAGTCGATAATATTAATTGTTAAATAACTTTTTAGGATAACTTTAGTATTAACTTTTATTAAATTGTAATTTAAAACTAAATGGTAGATGATAATCGAGTTTTAATTATTTAATACTTAAATATTTATCAATATTTATAGTATTGTCAGTTAGAGAAGACTATTTTTTCAAAAACTAAGAATTTTTGATTTATCAATATTTTTTTGTTAAATAAATTTTTTAATATAAAAAAAAGTTAAGTTCAAGAAATAAAAGTAACTATTTAAAATTGTTTATCATTAATAAAATTATTGATATTTTATTTTATTCTTGATACATTGAAAAAATGTTTAAATTTTCTATAAAAAATGGCTCATCAAAACATATCGGATATCAAGTTAAAAAATTTAATTAGAGAAAACTCCAAGTTAAAAAAGGAGATAGGAAATTTAAAAAATGAATTAGCAGAAAGCGAACTTAAATTCAAAACATTGGTAAACAATGCCGATGAAATAATTTTTATGGTAGATACCAAAGAAAAATTCACACTTTTAGAAGGCAAAGATTTATCATCGCTTGGGTTAGATTCTGCGGAGATAATTGGTAAACCGGCTTCGGATATTTTTAATGATCAACCAAATATTATAACAGGGATAAAAACTTCTCTTTCCGGTGAAAGATATAAAGATATAATATTTATAAACGATTTTGTCTTCGACGTTTGGTTTTCTCCTCATATAAATACTAAAGGTAAAATTACCAGCATGTTGGGTATGGCAATAAATATTACAGAGCGTTATAAGTACGAAGATGAAATACAACAATATCTTGAAGAGCTTTCTTATAACAAAGATTTATTAGAAGAAAACTCGCATGAACTTGTAATGCTTACAGCTAAATTAGAAGAATCAGAAAGATTATTAGCTGAAGAAAATGCTAACAAAGATAAATTTTTTTCAATTATTTCACACGATTTAAGAAGCCCTTTTACGGCTTTATTAGGTCATTCCGAAATATTGAAATATGAATATGATACTTTAACAGAAAGAGAAAGAAAAGAATCGATTGAGGCCATTACAACCACAGCCAAAAGTGTTTATGAATTATTAGAAGAACTTTTAGAATGGTCGAGGTCTCAAACGAAACGACTTGAATTTAATCCTAAAAAAATCGATATTTTTAATGTTGCAAAAAAGATCATCTCCCTACAAAAAGAAAATGCAAATCATAAAAAAGTTGAGTTAATTAATAAGGTTAGTAAAAATACTTTTACAATGGCAGATGAACACATGATTGATACAGTTATCAGAAATCTAATTTCAAATGCAATAAAATTTACTCCTAACAACGGGAAGGTAAAAATATTTTCAGAAATATTTGATAATTTTATCAAAGTTGTAGTTTCCGATACTGGAATTGGGATGAGCAAAAAAGATAAAAACAAATTATTTAGGATAGATATCCACCATACAACTCCCGGAACAAATAATGAGCTTGGCAGCGGTGTCGGGTTAATTCTTTGTAAAGAATTTGTTGAAAAACATAAAGGTAAAATTTGGACAGAAAGTGAATTAGGAAAAGGCAGTAAATTTTGTTTTACTTTACCTTTATTTCAAGAATAATAATAAATAATATTTAATAACTAAAATCAATAAAATATTTGATAGAAAATTAAATTAGAATC
>CAZXJG010000239.1:0-4382 GCA_964640985.1 uncultured Melioribacteraceae bacterium
AATAATAATTTAGAAAATAAACTGACTTTTTATCAGATAAAATCAAAATATATTTAATAACTCACCTTACGCAAAATTCGATGATTAAGGAAGTAGGTTGGTTCAAAAAGTAGGAGACGATAAGTTTAATATTGAGATTCCAGGAATCTCCAAAGATAATATCCGATAGAATTTACACTTTACGCAATTACGCAGATTCCGGGAATCTTGCCAAAACTACGGGACGATAACTTTAATATTTTCAATAAAAAATAAACTTCCCTGCGTAAAGTGAGTCACCAATAAATAAACAATTCTGCAACCGGTATTTGTTGTTTGTTCTAATTATTCATTGTTCATTTTTTAGGTCAATTAGGTAATTAGACCAATTAGAAATTAGCTTAACCCCCTATTTTAACAAATGATAAAAACTTATTCTATTTGCTGCCATCGACCCAAGGCATTCGGTAGCGGACGTCTACGAAGGAAAAACATAAGCCGCGAATTCGCGAATTTGTTTTGCAAAAAAAAACCCTTAGATATTTTTATTTGTTTTTCGTACTTTTGTTTTAATTGTTCTGTTGCCACCGACCACTCGGTGGCAAACACAACTTGAACACCGATTTTTAATTTTAGAAGTTTATTGCTGTCATAGATAATTTTTCCTTCTTTAACTGTTTATCACATCTATGGTAAAAAAGTTGAGATTCCCGGAATCTGCTTCTATTGGGATGGCAAAGCCCAGAATTGCATTAAGCTTAAATTCTAATTGAACTTGTTTTAACAACGCCCACCACCGAATGGTCGGTGGTGGCAAAGTAAATTTCTTTTAAAGAAACAATTTAAATTTTTATACAAACGGATAGTATAATTATGTCAATCTTTATTATTTATCTTTACCAAATCCATTAAGAGGCAAGATGTTATGGGGAATTTCATTTTTGTTTTCATAAGTTTATAAAGGTATTGCCCGGTAATTTGGCCGAAAAAAAAGCTTCCAACCAAAATAGGATAAGTAATAAAACGAAAGCCGAGTTTTCCGAATATTCTTAAAGCAATAACAAAAGGCACAGGAATATGTACAGCCAAAGCCCATTGAAATGAAAATCTTTTTACATTTGCTCTCCAGTAACCGAAAGGTATATTAAATAAAAATATAATTAAAGCCGCTAACCAAATATTCATTTTTCACTACAATAAATTAATATCAATAAAGTAATATTTAACAAATCAAATTAAAACTAACCGGGATTAAATAATAAAAATAAAGTTAAAATAGAATCAAATAAACTAAACTTCTAAAGGTCTCGTTTTTATAGTAGAGATAATAAAATCTCTATTCATTCTTGCAATATTTGAAACCGAGATTCCTTTAGGGCATTCGGCTTCGCATGCATAAGTATTAGTACAATTGCCGAATCCTGCTTCATCCATTGCCGTAACCATAGCATCAACGCGTCTATAGCGTTCAGGCTGACCTTGTGGTAGTAAAGCAAACTGTGATATTTTTGCACCGATGAACAGCATAGCCGATGAGTTTGGACATGCGGCAACACATGCTCCGCAGCCGATACATTCTGCAGCATCCAAAGATAGATTTGCCGTATCTTTCGGAATTGGTATTACATTTGCATCGGGGGCACTTCCGGTATTGAAAGAAATATAACCGCCGGCTCGCTGAATTTTATCGAATGCAGATCTATCGACAATTAAATCTCTAATCAATGGAAATGCTGCGGCTCTGAACGGTTCGAGATAAAGTGTTTCACCGTCTTTAAAATTGCGCATGTGTAATTGACAAGTTGCGGTTTTCGGGAGAGGACCATGAGGGTGTCCGTTAACAACGATACCACATGTTCCGCAAATACCTTCTCGGCAGTCACTTTCAAAAGCAATCGGTCGTTTCCCTTGTTTTTCTAAGTCGTTGTTAAGTTCATCAAGCATCTCGAGGATAGATGCATCCGGTGAAACAGTTCTATGAAATTCTTCGAAATTACCTTTTGTTTCGGGAGATTCCTGCCGCCATATTTTTAACGTTAAATTTAATTTATTGTCGTTCATTATTTATAGCTCCTCGTTGATAATTTTACAAATTTGAATTCAAGAGGTTCTTTATTAAGAATCCATTTGCCGGGTTCTTCAAATTCCCAAGCTGCTACATAAGAGTATTCATCGTCTCTTCGTAATGCCTCGCCTTCTGCAGTTTGATATTCTTCACGGAAATGTCCTCCGCAAGATTCATTTCTATTTAAAGCATCAACAGCCATTAGCTCGCCTAATTCAAGAAAATCGGCAACTCTTCCGGCTCTTTCCAAAGTTTGGTTCAGCTCGTCGTTTGTACCGACAATTTTTACATCGTGCCAAAATTCATCGCGCAATTCTCTTACACCTTTAATAGCTTCCTTCAACCCTTGTTCGGATCTCGACATTCCTACTTTATCCATTAACAGATGACCGAGACGTTTATGAATTTCATCAACTGTTTGCTTGCCGTTAATAGAAAGAAGTTTGTTTATATTTTCTTTAACATTATCTTCTGCGTCTTTAAATTCGGCTCTATCTGTTCGAATTTTTTCCGGTTTTGCCGATGCTAAATAATTTCCAATTGTATAAGGAATAACAAAATAACCATCGGCAAGCCCCTGCATCATAGAACTTGCACCAAGTCTGTTAGCACCGTGATCGGAGAAATTAGCTTCCCCAATTACAAACAACCCGGGTATATTACTCATCAAATTATAGTCGACCCATAATCCGCCCATTGTATAATGGGGAGCGGGGTAAATCTGCATTGGAACTTCGTAAGGGTCAACACCGGTAATATTTTGATAAATATCGAATAAGTTGCCGTATTTTTCTTTGATACCGCTTTTACCTAAGCGTTTAAATGCTTCGGTAAAGTCGAGATAAACGGCTCTTCCGCCTTTAACACCACGTCCTTCGTCGCATACATATTTTGTATTACGGGAAGCGACGTCGCGCGGTACTAAATTTCCGAAGGCAGGATATTTCCTTTCAAGATAATAATCTCTTTCATTTTCGGGAATATCGTTAGGTTCTCTCGGATCCCCGGCTTTTTCGGGTACCCAAATTCTTGCATCATTTCTTAAACTTTCACTCATCAATACTAATTTCGATTGCGCTTCGCCGTGAACAGGAAGGCATGTAGGATGAATTTGGGTATAACAAGGATTGGAAAAAACGGCACCCCTTTTATGTGCACGCCAAGCGGCTGTAGCATTGCTGTTCATTGCATTTGTAGAAAGATAATATACATTTGAATAACCACCGGTTGCAAGGACAATAGCCTGAGCGGTATAACGTTCTATTTTACCTGTAATCAAATTTCGAACTACAATTCCTTGCGCTTTACCGTCAACAATAACCAAATCCAGCATTTCCCTGCGAGGAAATAATTTAACGTTGCCGCCTTTTATTTGACGGTTAAGTGCACCGTAGGCAGCAAGCAAAAGCTGTTGACCGGTTTCCCCTCGTGCATAAAATGTTCTCGATACTTGAGCACCGCCAAATGAACGGTTTTCTAAAGTGCCTCCGTATTCCCGGGCAAAGGGTACACCTTGGGCAACACATTGGTCGATAATATTATTACTAACTTCAGCTAAGCGGTATGTATTCGATTCGCGCGAGCGGAAATCACCGCCCTTAATTGTATCGTGAAATAAACGGTAAACCGAGTCGGCATCATTCGGATAATTTTTTGCTGCGTTTATTCCGCCCTGTGCGGCAATGGAATGTGCACGGCGCGGTGAATCGTGATAAGAAAATACTTGTACATGATAACCTAACTCCCCAAAAGATGCCGCTGCTGAAGCACCGGCCAGCCCTGTGCCAATAACTATAATATCATATTTCCTTTTATTTGCCGGATTAACTAACTTCATAGAGAATTTATGATTAGTCCACTTTTCGGCTAAGTTCCCTTCGGGAACTTGTGTTTCTAATTTAACCATTATTTACCTCCGAGAAAAGTGAAGTAAAAGATTATTGGTATAAGAGAAAATCCCAAACCAAAAAACCATGCTAAAAATGTGCTTGTTTTTTCAATCCAAGAGTTATATTTAGGATGATTCCAACCGAATGTTTGAAGAGCACTCTTAAATCCGTGAGCAATATGAAAACCAAGCGTAATTAAAAATAAAACATAAAATATTCCATAAAAAGTACTGTGGAACAAATCGCTTACTATTGTGTAGAGATCTCTTCCGTTTGCATGAAATTGATAAGTGTACCAAAAATTGGCTAAGTGAATAATCAAAAAAATTAAAACCAAAACGCCGGTTTGCCACGTATAACGGGCGCTGAAATCAACTAATTTTTTCGATTTATAAATTTTATTTTTACTCCACACACTGTACCTATTTGGTGTTGCTTTGTAATTTTGC
>CAZXJG010000240.1:0-4346 GCA_964640985.1 uncultured Melioribacteraceae bacterium
TGCCCAAATAAAACCTACTTTCAATTTTGTTTTAGTGTTTAATTTTTTATTCCATACTTCAACCAGATTTTTATCAATGTTTATTATTGAATTAACATTTGGGATGTTTGATAGATCTGTATTAAATATTCTTGCAAGACTTAAAATACTTGTATAATAATCGTAGTTTAATTCGTTGTAATTAAATTTGCCGGGTATTAATAATTTATCTATTAATTGAAAGTTGTTATAAAGCCCGTATAATTCTTTGGGGACTATGAATAAAATCTTAAATCCGTAATTTTTAATTAGTTTTAAATATCTGCTGAATTGTATTATATCGCCAAAACCATGTTCCGAATAAATTAAAATCGATTTACCTTGTCCTTTCTCACCATCCCATTTTTTAACGGTATGATTTTTGGATATTTCGGGATAATTTCCAAGACTCAATTCAAAATCTTTCCATCCTTCAACAAAATTCCCTATTAACAATTGAGCTAATCCTCTCGAAATTTTTGCGTCTTTATGGGTCGGCAGTTGTTTTATAGCGATATTAAAATTTTCAATTCCTTTCTTGATATTATTTCGTAATACATAATTACTGCCGAGGTTAGAATACGCTCCCGGGTAATAACCGTATATTGATATTGCTTGTTTAAATAAGCGTTCGGCTTCTGTATAATTTCTCTGCTTTTGAAAAATGAACCCCAAATTATTCAGGGCATGTTTTTCAGTGGTGTCTATATCCAAAATTTTACGGAAATATTTTTCTGCTTGTTCAAAATTGTTTTTTAGTAAATAGGCATTTCCAATTATGTTTAGTGCATCGATATCATCGATATTAGTATTAAGTATAAATTCCGCTTGTTTAATTGCGTCGTCTAATTTTTTCATAGTGATAAAAAGACGAGCTAAATTTTTTCGGGCTTCAATAAATTTCGGGTTTGTTTTAATAGCAGTACGCAGATATTTTTCGGCTTCATTGAATTTCTTTAATTTTTCGAATAGTAAACCGGTATTATTATGCAACGGACTAAATACCGGGAAAATTTCAATGCCGCTTTTATATATTTTTAGTGAAGAATCATCATCACTTATTTTTTCATAAGCATATCCCATATTAAGATATATATCGGGTGAGACCTTCGGATAAATATCAATTACATTTTGAAAATATTTAATTGAATCTTCATAATAACCTTTAAGAAAATTTATATTTGCCAACCAAAAGTTCGACTCGAAATCACGAGGATAATGCCGGATAAATTTTCCGAATAATTCCAAAGCGGTTTCCAAATCGTTGTTGTCTATTGCTTCATGTGCTTTTTTCTTTAATCCGACAGTATTATTATTAATTTTTTGAATTAAATTATTTTTTACATTCAATATTACATTTTCCCAATTCCTGTTTTTCTGCTGCCTAAATAATTTCATTGTTGGGTACCACAATGTGCTGTCACCTTCAATGCCCCAGCGCCAGTCGGGTATTTTGGGTAAAAGTGTCCATACTTCTTTCCCAAGTGCTCCGGCAATATGTGCTGTTGCGGTATCAACTGTAATAATTAAATCCAAGTTTTGGATAATAGATACGAACTCTACAAGATTAACATTGGTTTTTATAATATTATACTCGTCCAATAAAGAATTTATTTTATTGTCAACGTTATTTTGGAGTGAGAAAAATTGTATGCCCGATATTTTAAATAACGGCAAAAAAAGTGTAAAATCGATTGATCTCTTATAATCATACTGATGTTTTGGGTTGCCTTGCCAAGTTATGCCCACTTTGAGTTTATGAATATCTGCTAATTTTTTATTCCAATAAGCCGTTAAAGTTGGATCTGTTTTTAAATAGGGGATAGAATTAGGAATATTATTTTTATTTGTTTTAAAAATAAGAGGTAATGAAAGTAACGGTATTTCAAAATCTATATTTTCACTTTCATCACTTTCGTTAATGCTTTCTGCCAATTGACTCTGTAGAATTATTTGTTCAATTATATCTCTACCTTTGAAAAAAACATTGCCGCCGTTTTCTTTAATTAATTTTGCGTATCGTATAAATTGTATTACATCACCAATACCTTGCTCGTCTTTTAATAAAATATTTTTATTCTTAAAATTTATAGGTGATTTTATTGTGTTGCGATTGAGCAGTGTTTCCTTTCCTTCGCTTTTTAAACGCCATAGATATTCTTTCCATCCTTCTTCAAAATTACCTGTTAACAATAATGCAACGGCTTTATTGAAGTGAGCTTCTTTATTATTTTGATCTAATTTTATTACTTTGTCGTATTGAGAAATTGCTTCTGAAATTTCCCCCAATTCCAAAAGTGCAACACCGTAATTAATTAACGCATATTCAAAATTTGGATTATATTTTAAGGCAATTTGTAGAACTTTAATTGCTTCACTAATGTTTTCGAGACGTAAAAAGACGATACCGAGATTAGTATAAGCTTCGTAATAATCGGATTTGTATTTACATGCGTATTCGTAATTTTCTTTTGCTTTTTTAAAATTGTGTTTTTCTTTGTAGATGTTGCCGATATTAAAATAGAGTTGTGCAAAGTTAGAGTTTAATTTTAATGCTCGATAATAATATTCCAACGCAGCATCAAACCGGTTTGTAACTTGTTTAATATATCCGAGGTTAAACAGAGCTTCAAAAGAAGCCGAGTTATATTTCAACGATTTAAGTAAATATTGTTCCGATAAAGGGAAGTTTTTTTCATCTAGATAAATAATACCTAAATTCAAATAAGCTTCAAAATAATTTTCTTTTTGTTTTATAGCTTCATTATATAATCCCTTTGCTTTATCAAGTTCTCCTATTTTATGAAATAAATTACCATAATTATAATTTGTTAATGCAGATTTTGGATTTATTTTCAAGGCTTTTTCGAAATATTTTATTGCAGATTGAATATCGCCTGTAGTGTAGAAGCATATAGATAGATTATTGATTGCATCGATAAAATTGTAATTTAATAATATTGCCTTTTGATAATATTTAATTGCAGTTGCATAGTCTTTCTTTTTCTGATAAGCTAATCCCAAACCATTGTAAGCAGATGAGTTTTGGGGTTCAATAATTAAATATTCATTATAAAGTTTTACTGCCGAATTTAGATTATTTCGGTTTAATAAAAGTCCGGCTTGTTTTAGAATATTTTTAGAATTTGCATCTTCCTCGAATTCTGAAAAAGCGGTTTCATTATAAACGGATGTTTCTATTGTATTATGTGGTGATTCAACAATATTTTTTTGGAGTATATCTTTATACATTTTAATTAGTTAATACTTTGTATCGAAACATCTTAAACAATTATCTTGCCATCTTTTTTAATTTATAATAGAAATGATTTTCTTTATATATGATTTGATTTTATTGGATTAAGGAAGATTTTAAGAGATTGAATGGGGGATTAAATGATGGGATTTAATTTTCTAATGATTAAGCTGCTCAGCCAACTGTTTAATATTAAACACTTTCGCCGATAGATTTTAGAAAGTCTTTAAGCTTTTTTATCGTTTCTTTGAATGTCAATTAAAGTTTTTTAAGGAAGGAAATGGGATATACTTTTTCAAATTATATCAAAAAAAGTAATGCGAGTTAATTAGAAAAAGGAAGAATCAGAATAGTATTCTTCCCAATTTGTGTTGCCTATTTACAAATAATTTTTATGAATGGATATTCCCACAACAAGCATAGCTACTCCATCTAAGAAAAGGCTGATACCTACAAACAGTCCGACTAACAATACCGAGCTAAAGGGCCAACCGAATAAGAAAATAATTGCTAAAAATAGAGAGATAATCCCGTTTGTCATCATCCAGCCCCAGCCTTTATACGGACGGAGCTCGAGTCCAAACATAATTCCTGCAAATCCGTCAAAAAGAAAATAGATAATTAACAATAATCCCACTGCGGCAATGCCTGTTGTTGGATGAAGAAGTATAAGAAAGCCGACCGTTACAAGTATTAAAGGCTTGAACCAAGCAAGCCATTTTGTAGTATAGCTTTTTATTACTTGATAACCGGCAATAATTCCACCGATTATTAATAACCATCCGATAAATATAGAGAGTGTAAGTGATGTGATTTCAGGTAAAAATATCCCTATAATACCTGCAAATAAAAGTAGGATTCCTGCTATAATAGAATGTTTTTTAAATTGGTCACGTACTTCTTTTACATCAAAATACCGCTTCATAAAATTCTCCGTTTTGTCAATGGTTGTAAAGTGTTAAACTTAAAAACTGATACTACTTTTTTTAATTAAAATTTTTTAGTTAAAATTCTCTAAATAACTTTATAAAATTTTTATTTTGAAAAACCTAGTAGGATTTTTACGTATCGC
>CAZXJG010000241.1:0-4321 GCA_964640985.1 uncultured Melioribacteraceae bacterium
TCTCGATTTGCAGATTATTATCATGACAATTTGGAACATGCTGAAAGGAGACCCGGAGGCGTACTAAAAGTAAGTATGGAGTAAGGAGAAATGAGTAAGTAGTAGGGAGAAATGAGTAAAACGAATTATAAAGGGTTTAGAGACATTTATGGACTGAGGGACGAAGAGAAGGGAGATTTGGGAATATGGGAGAATGAGAGGGCGAGACTTTGGGACTTGGAGAGTGAGAGACAGAGGGACCGGAGAGAATTTTGAGACGAAGAGAATTTGGGTGATTTTTTAAGATTTAATTTGTTTTTTATAAATGAGGTAGAATATGAAGATCAGATCACACAAGGAATTGGATACTTACAAATTAGCTTTTAATGCTGCAATGGAAATATTTCAATTAACTAAAAAATTTCCCGTAGAAGAGAAATATTCGCTGACCGATCAAGTACGAAGATCTTCTAGATCAGTATGTGCAAATTTGGCAGAAGCATTTAGAAAAAGGAAATATCCAAAATCATTTATATTCAAATTATCAGATTCAGAAGCCGAAGCAGCTGAGAGTCAAGTATGGCTTGATTTTTCACTTGAATGTAATTACATACAAATTGAAACTTACAAAGAACTATATAAAAAATACGACCAAATTCTCGGCAAATTAGTTAATATGTCGTTAAAACCGGAAAATTGGACTTATTAAACAAAGCATCACTTCGTCCCTAAGTCACTTAGTCTTCCCGTCGGTTTTGCTTATTACTAATTACCACATTCTCACTACTTTCCCCATATAAGTTCGGATGAAATGGTAACAATGGAGAATCAAGCAGAAAAGTGGCAAGTTTGAGGCTTTAGGACTTTGGGAGGATGAGACTTTGAGAGTATGAGACTTTGAGACTTCTCATTTTCACATATTCGCATTCTCTCATTTTCAAGATTTCACATTCTCTCATATTCTCATTTTTTTGTTTTCTCATTACTCCCTACTGCTTACTGCTTTTGCTGGAAACTTACAAAGAACTATATAAAAAATATGACCAAATTCTCGGCAAACTAATTAATATGTCATTAAAACCGGAAAATTGGAAATATTAAACAAAGCATCACTTCGTCCCTAAGTCACTTAGTCTTCCCGTCAGTTTTACTCATTACTCATTACCACATTCTTACTACTTTTTAGCGTAAGAGGTAGAAACTCAGATAACACATTAATAAAAGAAAAACTAGGCTGGGCACCTTCTCAGCCGTTAAAAGTAGGACTGGCTAAAACGTATAGGTGGATTGAGGAGCAAGTTAAAAAAGGTTGAAAGGTTGAAAGGGACAAAGGTTCGTCTGCTCAGGGGGAGAAGTTTTTTTATGAAGTTACGGTTTACTGTTAACTCATTAGTAAAAAAATAAATTTATTTCTGTGCGAATCTGTGTTTAATCAGTGCTATCTGTGGTTGAAAGGGGATTAAGGTTGAAAAGGAATAAGGTATAAGGGAGAATAAAGGAGATATGGAAATAATAAGTAAAAGCGGTAGTGATTCTAATTCTGGATATAACAAAAACAAAGATTTTGCAACATTGCAATGTTGGCAAAAAGCAAGAGAAGTCAAATTATTTTTTTATATGGAACATTCGGCCTTTGACGAAATGAAATAATTTCTATACTTCCCAAAGAGGAAAAGTTTAATTTAGATTCTCAAATAAGAAGAGCGTCAATCAGTATTACAGCAAATATTAGTGAAGGTTATGGTCGATATCATTACGGAGAAGCAATTCAGTTTTATCGTATTTCAAGAGGTTCATTGTATGAATTAAAAGACCATTTAATTAGTTGTTTTGATTTGAAATACATTGATATTAATTTGAAAGATAGAGGAATGGAATTAATTGAAAACACAAAAATCACTTTGAATGGGTACATTTCTTACGTAAAGGAAAAAAATAAATAAAAATTTATTCTCGTATTACGCTAAAAAACAATCCCAAAGCAGTAAACACTAACAACCTTATCCCTTATTTCCATATATCCCTTATTCCCTTATTCCTTAATCAAAACCCGAAAGACATTCAAATAAAACCTTTGTACCTTTTAACCTTGAGCCTATTAACCTCTTATCCGATTGTAATGACGGCGCAGCCAAATGACTAATTACTTACATTTTCTCCGAACATTTTAACCTTTTATCAATCAATGTCCCGGCGAAGACGAAGTCTGCTGTAATTGCTTTGAACGAGCTTTGGAAAAATAGAATTATTTCTTAACTTTACACAAAAAAGGAGAATAATTATGAAAACTGTTGAATTTAGAGCAAGAATGAAAAATAGAATAATTCGAGTTCCGGACAATCTGAGTAGAGAATTATCTGAAGACAAAGACTTAAGAGTAATATTACTGCTTGAAGAAGTAAAGAATCAAGAAGAAAAAGACTTTATGAAACTTTCAAAAGAAAGATTCTTAGCTGGTTATTCTAACTCAGACTCAATTTATGACAACTATTGAAATGGAAAAGCTAAATTTCGGCGAAATCATTCTGTTAAAATTTCCATTCACAGACAGAGAAAAACATAAAAGAAGACCAGCGCTAGTACTTCTCGACACAGACGACGGTGATATTGTTGTTTGTAGAATTACAAGTAAATTGTATGATACGGAATTCGATTTTAAAGTTAGAAACTGGGAACAATATGGTTTGAAACTTCCTTCGGTTATTCGGCTGCATAAAATTGCTTCACTAGAAAAAAGTCTTGTTGAACAAACAATAGGAATAATTAATGAAAAGTTGAAACAGAAACTAAAAGAGAAATTTGCCGATTTGTTAAAATAGCACAAATAGGTAATATCCTCCCCTTTTTTTTCGAAAGAAGATGCAATTCACAGAGGAAAATATTCACCATGTTAAATTTTATAATTCTTATATGAATAAACACAAAGCGTATTCAATTACGATAATATTTGATAGCTTAATGTTTGTATTATTTAACGGGGTTAAAAAACTTATTATGGTAAAATGTTTCTTCATAATCGGCTCAAATCTTACCTGTCCGGTGAAATTTAATTATTTCATCTGGATTTGACGGGGTAAATGGCAGCAATCAATTGAAATCGGAGATAAGCTTCTTGATATTGCTGATGAACTTAGCCAAAAGAAATTAAAGAAGTTTATGAGGTGTATGGACTTGCTCAAACTGTGGATGTAAAATGGATAAATATTGTAATGAAAATAATAGTAAATGAGAAATTTTGTTTCTAATTTTCTCATTACTCCCTACTGCTTACTGCTTTTGCTTGATGCTTACAAAGAACTATATAAAAAATACGACCAAATTCTTGGCAAATTGGTAACAATGGAGAATCAAGCAGAAAAGTGGCAAGTTTGAGGCTTTGTTTGAGATGATGAGCGTTTGGGAGTATGAGAATTGATATTGTTAGTAAAAACCAAACAATCCCATTCTCTCATTTTCACATACTCACATTTTTTTATTTTCTAATTACTCATTACTAAATTCTAATTACTTTCGCCTTTAGTCTTTTATCTTTTGTCTTTATTTTCTGACTACTGACTCCACACAAATTTATACTCAATAGGAGAATAGTTTGCACTTTAATCAAGCATTTATTAGATTGTACGTCCAATAACTCGACAATATATCGATTAACCGGCTGTGGAAATAGACAAAATACAATATAATGAGTTTGATTATTTAGCTTTGCAAGAAGCTTTGAAGGGATATAAATATCCAAAAGATAAAATAACAAAACTTCTGCGTAACGACTATATTATTAAGTTAAAACGTGGTTTTTATATTAAAAAAAGCAAAGCCGATTTACATATTTCAAAAGAAATAATTGCAAACCTTTTATACGGTCCCTCATATATTTCATTAGAATATGCTCTCTCTTTTTATAATATGATACCTGAAAGAGTAAATGCAATTACATCAGTTACAACAAAAAAGAGAAAAGAATTTAGAACTGAAGTAGGAACGTTTCTATATTATGCGATTAATAAAAATTACTACCCACTCGGGGTTTTATGGAAAAAGCAAAGTGATTTAAGAGGATATTTTATTGCTTCACCCGAAAAAGCGCTAATTGACAAACTTTATTTTGATAAAGCCATACATTCACAAAAAGATATGTCAATTTATCTCTTTGAAAACTTAAGAATAGAGAAACCGTTACTAAAGGAGCTTAATATAATTTTAATTGAAAGTATATTGAGCAATTATAAAAAAAAATCTTTGTTAAATTTAGTTAAAGTTTTAAAAAAATTATGATGCATCAGGCAATTAAAGATTTATTAGAAAAATATAATCTTAGCTCAAGCAGTGATTATGAAAATGCACT
>CAZXJG010000242.1:0-4320 GCA_964640985.1 uncultured Melioribacteraceae bacterium
TGCTTTTTAATACAAAAGCTATTAATTATAACCAATTATTTTCCCGGTACCAATTTATAGTACGTTTAATTCCATCGCTTAATGAAACCTCTTGATGAAAGCCAAAATCTTCCATCGCTTTTTTAGGAGAACACGTCCAAGCCGGCTGAACAAAATCCCTTGCTTTTTCTAAATTAAATGTTGCGGCTTTTGAACTGAACAATGCAAAAAACTGCGCAACCCCTGCAATGGCATAAACAATTGCATGTGGAATTTTTATCCGTACAGCTTTTTTCCCCAAAGCACTTTCCGTTATATTGCCTATTTGATCCCAATCATATAATTTTTCTGAAGATATAAAATATGTTTTGCCGTTTGCCTTCTCTGAAATTGCCGCTTTATAAATCCCTCTTACTAAATCGGAAACATGAATTATACTCAACTGCTTTTTATTAAATCCGATAAGTGTCATTAATCCTTTCTGGAACGTTTTAAAAAAAAGATAAATTTCAGTATCACGTTCTCCATAAATTGCGGGCGGACGAACAATTGTTATCGGCAAACGGTTCATATATGCTTTTGCTATCTTTTCTTGTTCAAGTTTACTTTTGCCATAAGTCGTAATTGGATGATCCTGCATATCTTCCGTACGAGGATTATTATTTAACGATGGTCCGCTGGCGGTTAAACTGCTTGTAATAATAATTCTCGATATATTCGGATTAATCTCCGAAACAACTTCAAGTAGATTTTTAGTTGTCTCTACATTCCCCTTAAAATAACCTTCTTTCTTTTTTGATTTTACAACTCCCGCAATATGGAAAAGAAAATCAACTTGTTTCAAAACATTTTTTAATTGATTTTTGTCGGATAAGCCGCAATCAATTATTTCAACTTCTTTGCCTTTTAACCATCTAAGATTGCTTGTTTTTCTAACAATGCACTTTACATGATGCCCCTGTTCCAGCAAATAATCGACTATATGACTGCCTACAAAGCCATTAGCACCCGTAACCACAGATATTTTCCTATTCATTTTACACCCGATATTATTGAATATTTCTCATTTATTTGATTTTAATTTAATTAAATAATATGTTTATTCGTTTAATAACATTTAATTATAAACAAAAGAAATTACAGCTACAAATATAACTATCAGGAGGAAAAATTTGGACTTATTTAAAAAGTGCTACGATTTTACGCGTGCCGATGAAGTAAAAGCATTAGGCGTATATCCTTATTTCAGGACCATAGAAGAAAACGAAGGACCCGTTGTTTCTATTGAGGGAAGAGAAGTTATTATGGCAGGTTCAAATAATTATCTTGGATTAACCAATCATCCAAAAGTAAAAGAAGCAGCGAAAAAAGCCATCGATAAATATGGGACCGGTTGTTCCGGTTCACGATATTTGACCGGAACATTAGATTTACATATTGAACTTGAAGAACGGTTAGCAAAATTTTTAGGCAGAGAAGCTGTTTTATTATTCAGCACCGGTTATCAAACTGCACAGGGTGTTATTCCAACACTTGTCCAAAGAGGTGAATATGTAATTTCCGATAAAGATAATCACGCAAGTATTGTCGCGGGAAATTTAATGGCACGCGGAGCTACTTCAGAATTGCTGCGTTATAAACATAATGACATGAAAGATTTAGAAAGAGTTTTAAATAAAGTCCCCCTTGAAACGCCGAAATTAATTGTAACAGATGGTGTTTTCAGTACCGGCGGCGAAATAGTAAATTTACCTTCTCTTGTTAAATTAGCAAAAACGCACAATGCGAAAGTTTACGTTGATGATGCTCATGCTATCGGTGTAATTGGAAAAGGCGGACGCGGAACGCCAAGCGAATTCGGCATTGAAGATGAAGTTGATTTACAAATGGGAACTTTCAGCAAAACATTTGCATCGTTAGGCGGTTTTGTAGCCGGCAATGCTAAAGTTATCGATTATATTAAACATCATTCATCATCTTTAATTTTCAGCGCTTCGCCTACCCCAGCTTCTGTTGCTTCCGTTATTGCCGCACTTGATATTTTGGAAAGTGAACCTGAAAGAGTTGATAGACTGATTTCTAATACTGATTTTGTTAGAAAGGGCTTAAAAGACGCCGGATTTACCATTATTGAAGGAAGAACCGCCATTGTGCCCGTAATTATTGGAGATGATCATCTTGCATTTCAAATGTGGCGAAGGTTATTTGACGAAGGTGTTTTTGTAAATGTTTTTATTTCGCCCGGTGTCCCGCAAGGCAGACAAATGATGCGGACAAGCTACATGTCAACCCACGAGGAAAAACATCTACAATTTATAATTGATACATTTACCAAAGTCGGTAAAGAATTAGGAATAATTTAATTTTAAAATAATAATATGGTAAAGGTCATAAATAAAAATTATCAATTTTTTTTGAGGATTAAAAATGAGTAAAATTGAAATTAAAACAGCCCGTTCGAAAAAAGAAATTAAAAAATTCTTAAAATTTGCTTGGAAAATTTATGAAGGTGATGAAAATTGGGTGCCCCCTTTAATTTATGACAAAATGAAAATTCTTAACAAAAAAAAGAATCCTTTTTTTAATAATGCGGAAGCCGAATATTTTGTTGCATACCGAAACGGAGAAATGGTTGGAAGAATTGCCGCAATTAAAAATGATCTTCATATTAAATATCATAACGATGATGCCGGTTTTTTTGGTTTTTTCGAATGTATTAATGATCAAGAAGTTGCAAACACTTTATTTGATACGGCAAGAGATTGGCTCAAACAAAAAGGATTTGCCATTATGCGCGGTCCGGCAAACCCTTCAAGCAACGATGAATGGGGTTTACTTATTAAAGGTTTTGACGACCCTCCACGCCTTATGATGACTTACAATCCCAAATATTATATTGATCTAATGGAAAACTATGGAATGAGTAAAATTAAAGACCTTTATGCTTATAGAATTGATAACAAAAAAATTGCTACTTCAGAAAAATTAAATCGTGTTGCTAAAATCGCTAAAAAAAGATCTAATATTGTTGTTAAAGAAGTTAATATGAAAAAATTTAAATCGGAATTAAATAAAGTAAAATATATATATAATAAAGCATGGGCACCAAATTGGGGATTTATTCCAATGACCGAAGAAGAAATTGATGCATTAGCTAAGGATTTAAAACCATTAATCGAACCCTCGCTTGTTTTGTTCGCCGAAATAAATAGCAAAGCAGTTGCTTTTGCATTAGTTATGCCCGATTATAATTTTATTTTGAAAAAAATGAATGGTAGATTACTTCCTTTTGGTATTATTAAATTATTTACTCAAAAGAAAAAAATTACGTGGGCAAGAATAATTACACTTGGAATTATTCCGGAATACCAAAAACGCGGTATAGATGCAGTGCTTTATGATGAAATTATAAGACGTGCAGCCAAACTCGGTATCGATAAAGGCGAAGCGAGCTGGATATTAGAAGACAACGTCATGATGAACCGCGGCGCCGAAATTATGAAAGGCGATTTATATAAAAAATATAGAATATATCAGATTGATATTTAATTTAGTACTCAGAAATAAATTCTTATAAATTATTCTAAAATAAATCTGTTTTTCAACCGTCTGTTTCACTCAGAGAACAGTTATAGTATGTTATACCCAGAGTCTTTGTAGCTGTTAAATATAAGCAGCACGCAACGTTTATTGCAATGGGGAAAGATTACATTGAATATAATTTTCGAACTATAAAATTAAATAGCCACCTTCTTAGAAGGTGGCTTTGGTTTGCCCCCATAGGGGGCTTTTGAGAGTTCTCTGCTTTTTGAATATCGAACACCGATTAACGATTTTAGACTTTCGATGTTTTCGAGTTACATCGTAAATCATTGTTCGTTAATCGATATTCATCATTCAATTTATGTCAACAAATACAGGCATAGCCAAATGAACATGACCACCTTCAAAGAAGGTGGATTTTCAAGGTTGATTAAACGTCCTGGATTCCGGATGCGGTTACTGGCGGATTGAAAAGACTGTATTTCTTTGTCGAACAATGGTCTTCAACATACGCGTAAATTCAACATCCCAAAATTCAACTGCTATCGCAGTTGGGGTTGTTTGGTTTGTTCCAGGTCCTCGAACTTCGTTCGAGGCTATTATAAATTCAACTGCTCCGCAGTTGGGAGAAAAAAGATATTTTTTACACGAAATGCAGAAGCACTTTAATTAATATCCGAGATTCTGACATCCGTCAGAATGACAGTTAAAAGAAGTGAAATATTACCGTCAACTTCAGAGACTGTGTGAAAAATACAAATCAATAAGTGAAAATTTCCCGTATTTTTTCTTTTGATA
>CAZXJG010000243.1:0-4318 GCA_964640985.1 uncultured Melioribacteraceae bacterium
AAAATAAGGACTTGAACCGTTTTAACGGTTTTCGTTAGTTTTTTAAGTGGACTCAACCATGATAACAAATATTTTTATTCAATTTTCTAAAAACAAATAATTTAATATGCTTCTTCATGACAAAATGCAATCACGTTTTTATTATTAATTCTATTTTTAGTATTTAAACTTAAGGGGATGGAATAGAATATCTTAATATTTCCTTGCGCCCTAAAGGGCAATGAAGAATTGAGAATGTAGAAGTTAGAATGTGGGACATAAACTAAAAAAAACTATGAAAAATAAATTTACACTTGAATACCGGCGCGATGATGATTGGTATGTGGGTAAACTATTAGAAGTGCCGGGAGTTTCTAACCAGGGAGAAAATTTACGGGAACTTGAAGAAAATATTATAGACGCATATAAACTTATGATTGAAGAAGAACCCAAACCATATATTTTATTCGTAAAATTTCAGAATTAATTCGCAAAATTTCAGAATATCTATACTTTTAAAGTCAAAGTTCTTTAAAATTTAACACTTTTCAACCTGGCATTATAAATGTTAGTTAAATAGTATGTAACTTTTTAGGTTAATTATGAAAAAATTACTGATAATCGACGATCAGCAGCAATATCTAGATTCACTGACAGTCTATTTAAAAAAGAAGTTTGATGTAACAACTGCTACTTCTTATTCGGAAGCTCTAAATAAATTAAAGCTTGGTATAGATATAGCTTTAATCGATATTAGACTCGATGAAAAAGATGAAAAAAATATAGACGGATTAAAAATTCTTGAATGGATTAAAATGAATAATCCCGAAGTTTCTGCATTTATTATGAGTGCTTATAAAGAATTTAGTTATGCTGAACAAGCACTCAACCTTGGTGCAAAACATTTTTTCAAAAAGCCGATTGATATTTTGAGTCTTACTGCAATTCTTGAAGGAAAAGATTAATATGCTAATACAGTTTCTTGTTAACGGTATTGTAATGGGTTCAATCTATGCTTTGGTATCACTCGGTTTTGCACTTGTTTATAACACAACAAAAATTTTTCATATTGCTTATGCCGTGATTTATATGTTTGGTCCTTATATGATATTGACTTTTTTCCATGGATTGGGTCTTAATTTATTTGTCTCTTTTACGATTGCAATAATATTAACGATGGTACTAAGTATGATTATGGAATTATTAGTTTATCGTCCTTTGACAAAGAAAAAAAGTTCACTTAATATTGTTATGATCAGCTCAATAGGAATAATGATTGTTCTTATTAATATAATTGCAATTTTTTATGGAAATGAAACTAAAATACTTAATCCGAATATATCGAAAACATTTACTTTCGGTAATGTAATTCTGACATATACTCAAGTGGCTCAACTACTAATTAGTATAGCATTGCTCGGATTATTTCTCCTTTTTCTTAAATTCTCGAAATTTGGAATAATGACCCGGGCAATGAGGGATGATGATGTTCTAAGTTTGGTATTCGGAATGGATATCTACAAAATGCGATATATTTTGTTTGGTCTCAGCGGCTTTTTTGCTGCTGTCGGCGGTGGGTTGGTTGCTTATGATGTCGGTATGGACCCTTATGTAGGATTACCGATGTTATTGAATGCGTTTGTCGCTCTCGTTATTGGTGGTATAGGAAGGTTTGAAGCTCCCATAGTAGGTGGTTTTATAATAGGAATTTTGCAGGCACTTACCGTATTGGCATTTTCCTCACAATGGCAAAATGCAATCACGTTTTTATTATTAATTTTATTTTTAGTATTCAGACCCCAAGGATTACTGGGCGAAAAACAAAGAGCAGTGTAAATTGAATTATCTTCTACACATAATTATAATGATAAATATTTATATCATTCTTTCAACAAGTACAAACTTGCTTGTCGGGCTTACAAATTTATTGTCTCTCGGTCAAGCTGCTTTCTATGGTATAGGAGCATACCTCACTGTTTATGCACTGATGACATTAAACTTTCCGTTAATTCCTACTTTAATTTTTGTGTTTCTTTTTACGGCAATTTCAAGTTTAATAATTGCTTATCCTTCACTTAAATTAAAAGGTGATTATTTCGTTCTCGCTACTCTCGGTTTTCAGTTAATTGTTTATGCAATTTTGTATAATTGGATTGCCGTAACGCGCGGACCTTACGGTATTCCCGGAATTTCTGCACCGAAACTTTTAGGAACATTTGCAATTTCCGGTATAGTTCCGTTTTTAATACTTTCAACTATACTTGCCGTAATAACCGTATATTCTTTCCGGCGTCTTATTCATTCACCTTTCGGAAGAGTGTTGAAAGGTATTAGGGACGATGAAATATCGGTACTTTCCCTCGGCAGGGATGTAACCAAATTCAAAGTTTGGGCTTTCGTGTTATCAAGCGGATTTATCGGAATTGCGGGAGCTATTTATGCAGCTTATATTTCTTATATCGATCCGACAAGTTTTAATCTTAATGAAGCAATTTTTATACTTGTCGCAGTAATAATCGGCGGAACCGGTAACGTTAAGGGACCCATTGTGGGTGCTGTTTTCGTAGTTGTTCTGCCGGAGTTGTTAAGATTTGTCGGTTTGCCCGACAGTGTAGCCGCTAACCTGAGGCAAATTATTTACGGTTTAACAATTATCGGTCTGATGCGTTTCAGACCCCAGGGAATTGCAGGAGAATATACATTGGAATGAGTGATAACATATTACATATTGATTCGGTTTCCAAAAGTTTTGTAAAGAACATTGTTAATCTTCGAGGTAAAGATGTAGATGAAAGATATTTTATCATCAGAGATCTTAGTTTATATGTGCCCAAAGGAAAGATAACCGCATTAATCGGAGGAAACGGTACGGGAAAGACAACTCTTTTTAATATTATTTCCGGTTTTGTGGAGTGTGAATCCGGGAAAATCTTGTATAAAACGAACGGTCGCATTACTGATCTAACTAAAAGAAAATCTTTCGAAATTGCAACCTTAGGTATCGGCAGAATGTTCCAGGATAATCATATTTTCCAAAATTTGACGGTACTTGATAATATGCTGATTGCCGACTCAAATAATTATGGGGAACTTCCTTATCATACTTTATTCAGATTAAGAGAGTACAAAAAACTTGAAAAAAACAGAATTGAAAAGGTAAAGAAAATTTTTGATGATATTTTCGGGGAAAATAATCCTTTCTGGGAAATGAGAAATCACAAAGCCCAAAATATATCTTACGGACAGCAGCGTCTTCTCGGTTTGGCAAGATTGTTAATGGGTGATTATAAACTTTTATTGCTAGATGAACCGACAAGCGGAGTTAATCCCATTGTTGTTGAAAGAATTAAAGAAATAATAAAATATTTTGTTGAAAAGAAAGGTTTAACTATATTTTTAATTGAACACAATATGAACTTTGTTTTAAATGTTGCCGATTTCTGTCATTTTATGAGCAAGGGTATAATTGCTACAGGCGGAACGCCGGAAGACATTATCGGTAATCCGGAAGTAAGAAAAACTTATTTGGAAATATAGAACACAGATCTTTTATCTGCGATTATCCGCTTAATCCGTGTTATCCGTGTTCTATTAGTATTAAAGATTAATAATGAAAACAAAAAACGAAAAAATAGACAGACTTTTACCGGAAATTGAAAAACGGATACGGGAATTATTCGGTGAAAAAGTATTGAAAATTATTCTCTTCGGTTCTTATGCTCGCGGTGATTATAACGAAGAATCCGATATTGATATTATGGTAATCGTTGACGATGAAAATCTTGAATCTTACAAAAAGAAAAGAACAGTATTGACAAATTATTATTTGGATAAAGAAGATATACTGCTGTCAATAATAATTGAGAAAGCTAGTTTTACGGAAAGATATAAAAATCATTCTCCGTTTCTTATAAATGTTATTAATGAAGGAACTGTTGTCTATGGATGAGCAGACTATTGAACTTGCTAAATATCGAATAGAAAAAGCACAGGAAGAACTCTATGCCGCAAAATATTTGATGGAAAAAGAGATTACCAAATCTTCACTTAGAAGTTCATACTATTCAATTTTTCATTCTGCAAGGGCATTACTCGTATTTAAGAAATTAGACAGCAAAAAGCATTCAGGAGTTATCGCATTATTTAATAAGGAATTTATTAAAACCGGTTTAATCGAGGTAAATGCAAAGGATATACTAACAAAAGCATTTTATATTAGGATTGAGAGTGATTATAAAGATTTTTATGCTGCGAGCAAAGATGAAGCGAAGGAACAAATTGATAATGCAGAATTTTTCTTAAATAGTATCTTAGAATTCATAAAGCGAAACTATAATGT
>CAZXJG010000244.1:0-4312 GCA_964640985.1 uncultured Melioribacteraceae bacterium
CCTGGCCTTGATTGAGCTTTTAGAGAAAAATGGACTGAACGGCCTTGTTGATCGGTTTATTGAGCTTTCTTATAAGTCTGGAAAATGGAAGAAGTGGATGCTACCCGAAAGTAATACTGATGAAAAAGAAAAGGCAATTATTGCAGGACACTATATTTTCTCTCACCCTGAATTTGATGAAATAAAGTCAACTGCAAAAAGTGATTTAAAGGCACAAAACATAAATATTGATGAATATCACTTTTTTCTATTGGCTTGCCTTTATATCTTATTCAATCATAGTAATTGGAATAGGGTTTTACATTTGGGCGAAAAATCGGAAAAAAAAAAAAGAAGAAGCCGATTCCTTTTGGACAGCGGACAAAACGCTTTCGGGTTGGTCAAGCGGCCTATCTATATCGGCTAGTATGATGTCCATTAGCTGGTCTTGTGTTTACGGAGTTCAACTTTTTTATTGGTACGGAATAGGAGCAGCTTGGCTTTTAATTATACCTTGGCTAATAACTATGGGGGGATTCTTTTTATTCACTCCCCTTTTTAGAAAATTTAAAGCATTTTCACAACCGGAATTACTGGCTAAAAAATTCGGGCACAAAATAAGAAGCCTAATTTCCATTCCTTTAATATTTGTTTTTATTGTTTGGGGGGGAGCTGAAATATATGCAGCAGGAATTACAATTGCACCTTTTCTTAATATCTCGGTTCCGCTAACTATGTTTTTACTTTCTCTAATTATTACTATCTACACATACACAGGAGGTTTCCAGGCTGTTGTTTCTACAGATAAAATTCAATTTGTATTAGTTGCCTTGTTTATTCTTATATTGGCAATTGTAAGTTACTCGGCTGTATATTCCTCAACAAATTCAATAAACCTTTTTGAAGTTTCTTCATCAGCTCCCAAATTGAAAAATAATTCGAATATTTTATTTGCCCCCGGATTGGCTCTTATTATAATTACTTTCATAGCATATTTACCCGGATGGCTTGTTGAAACAGATATATGGATAAGACTCCAAGCCAGCAGAAGTATCAAAGAAGCACGAAAAGGAATTATTATTGCATCTACCAATTCATTTTTCTTTGTCGGTATTTTGCCTATGGTAATCGGCTTAAGTGCTTTAATTTTGTACCCTACGGCAAACGGGGTAATACCTGCAAAATTGCAAGACGGTGCTCTAATTTTTCAAAATCTTATGGCCGACTATACCCCGGTTTGGCTTAACGTTTTACTGGGTATAGGACTTATTGCCGCTGCAATGTCTACTGTTGATACTTGCGGTAATGTTGTGGCTCTTTCTCTTTCCTACGATATTGTTGAACCGATAGTAGCAAATAAGTTATCTCAAAAAAATATAAAACATATATCAAGTTGGATTTCAGTATTTGCTATATTTTTAGCTTTTATTTATGCTCTCTTTACAAATTCGCTTTGGGATATTTTTTACCTATCTTCAGGTATTTTAACAACAACAGTCTTTATACCTGTTATCTCGGTTTTTCTGCCTAATACAAAAAAAAATCAAGTGGTTTTAAGTATTATTTTTGGTTTTATCGGAACTTTAATTTTTTACTTTTTAGAATCTAGAGGAATGCTATCGGCAATTGAACCGGACTTTATTGCATCAACTAAACTTGGTTATATTTTATACGGATTTATAATGAGTATTTTAGGTTTTGTTGTAGGTAAGTTCCTTAAATAATTTAATTAACTTACGCAGAATATTACATTAAATTGCCACGACCTTCAGGTCGTGGAATAAATAAGAAAAAATCTATTGGCTTTAGCCACATTAATAGATATAGAATGGGGATAGAGCCCATACAGTTAAGGTTGATATGATCGTGAGTTAATTAACTAAAATGAAGTTAATAAACCGTGTGTTAAATACATCAAAGTTTTTAATATTATTATTTTCTTAACTTATTTGTTTAATAGAAGCCTTTGTCCGAAGGACTCCGATAGAGAATAACCTTACAATTTATGCTTTCCGAAAGGTGAAGCAAAAATAGTTAAATTAAAAACGAAACTTGAAAATAAAAAAACCTTCAAAGCTTTTAACACTTTGAAGGTTTGTTTTATTGTTCAATGTACTTTGCTGTTTCTCTAATATTATTAAGTTAATTGCATCTTTGTTTTTAAAAGTTTCTTCTTCTATTAAACAAAAAATTAAACAAGAAAACCGGATATTACTTTTCTAATTTATTGTTAAGCCGCATTTGTGCCGCTATATCTTTAATTTCAACCAAATCTTTTTCCATTTCACCCCACCCGTACCACAAAGCATAATCGGGACTCGCATGAAATGTACCTTGGAAAGTACGCATTCTATGTTCGGAAAACATCACATAAAGTTTTTGTTCAATTTCCGTTGGGGCGTTGTAAAATGTAAGTAATAGCGGATATGCAGAAGGATAATTCTTCGGCTTTTTTATTATTCCGTCTTTGTATAATCCTGCAACAATATTTATAGCTTTAGCCATAACATGATCTGCATTGCGTATCATATCATCACCTTTTGCCAATTCTCCTTTTGCATAGTCCGACGAATGACATTTGCTACAAATATTAATCATTTTATTCCGTTCTTTTTGCCAGTCAGCTTGAGTAAAACGAACAACATCAGCCGCTTTAAGTGTTTTTACAAGTGCAGTCGGCTTACCGTTCATATCTAATGCACCTAAAGCTTTTAAGATAGTAATTCTATCTTGCATCCACTGTTTATTTTTAGGCATCGGCAGGCGAACTGCGAGAAAACCCCAAGCTGTACGAACTTCGTGATTACCGTTGGGCATGTGGCAAGTTTGGCATGTCGGTGCAGCAGCTTCTTTATTGATAATGCCCAATTGTTTAAGCGAATTACGTACTCCATGCTTCGAGCTCGAATACATTTCCCATTGCGGATGATCAAAACCCATGTGACATGTTTCGCAAGCCTGCGGTTGTTTCGCTTCTTTAACCGAGAACAGATGACGGGTATGACAAGCGTCGCAAGATGCATTGCCGAACTTAAATCCTTCTGATTTGAGCTTTTTAATCTCTTTCTCGGATTTTATCCCCAATTTATGACAACTTCCGCACCCTTTTTTCCCCTCCGTTAAAACCATCGGCTGCATGTGAAAAGTAGGCATTGCCTTCATTGCCGCCCATGCTAATGCATGTTTTCCCTTTTTGAATTGTGCAACTTGCTTTTCGTGACAATTATTGCATGTTTTAATAGTCGGCAATTCGGCTTTTGCATAATCCACCGCTGTTTTGTGTTCTTCTCCATGACAAGTTGAACAACTTACGTCATTTTGAGAATGTTTACTTAACTGCCAATCTTTAACAATTTGCGGCGTTACTTTTTTATGACAGTCAATACAATTTTGAGCAAATGCATAACTGATAAAAAAGAAAAAAGCGATTGTTATAAAGAATAATTTTTGTTTCATATTACCTCCATTTAATAAAGATTTATAATTCTGATTATAATTTAATTACGGTGCAAACTGCCCTTAAGTTAAAACTGCACCACAATAAAAATTAAATTCGTAAATACTTTAAAAAAACAAAAATTTTGTAAAAACAGATTTATTTGGATTGAATAATTTCTTTAAAACGGTTATTTTTATATCGGAATTTATAATCTTATTTTATAATTAGCAAATTAATTTGGAAAAGAAAAAAATAAATAAGAATAAAGAATCTTCGGTTCAAAAGTATAGATTTTTTGTACAATTACTTTTTGTAGTTATCTCTATTTGGATAGGCATACAGTTTTACTTTTTTGTTCACTGGATTACTTCTAACGGTACTGCACATTATGTTAGTCGTCCCCCCGGTGTTGAAGGATTTTTGCCGATTAGTTCATTAATGAGCGTATATTATTTTTTACGTACAGGTATAATAAACCAGGTTCATCCTGCGGGCTTTTTTATCTTTATCGCAATTGTTACGGTTTCTTTTCTATTTGGAAAAGCTTTCTGCAGTTGGATATGTCCCGTTGGATTTATCTCCGAGTTGATAGGTGATTTCGGTGAAAAATTTCATAAAAAAATATTTAAGAAAAAACTTGTTATCCCAAAATTTCTGGACTATCCACTCCGCAGTTTAAAGTATATTATTCTCGGGTTCTTTATTTATATCATATTTTTTAATATGAGTCAAATTACTCTCAATATATTTTTAAATAGCACATATAATAAAGTAGCCGATTTAAAACTTTACGATTTTTTTGCTAATATATCGGAATTTTCTTTGATTGTTATCGGTTCACTTTTTATTCTTTCAATTATTATTAGAAATTTTTGGTGCCGTTATCTGTGTCCC
>CAZXJG010000245.1:0-4285 GCA_964640985.1 uncultured Melioribacteraceae bacterium
TCTGTTGAAAGAATAAGTCTTAATATTCTATTATTTCCGGTATCGGCAACGTAAATTGTTTTATTATAATATGCAACAGAGTGCGGGTTTTTAAAAACATTTGCGCCACCGAAAGATTCCATTTCATCGCCAAATGAATTAAATTTAAATATACTATCCTTTTGTGCATCAGCTACAAATATATTGTTCGCATTATCAAGCGTAACTCCTTCCGGTTTGCCGAATCTGTTAACTTTCATTAAATCCGATGCGAACGGCTGAAACTTACTTTGATAACCTGAAAAATCTTGTGTGTTAACATATTTGAGCGATTGTACTTTAAAACTATTATTCCCTATTAAAGTCATAATAAAATCATGATTATTTCTGCCGGAAGCAGTAAGAGAACTAATCTGATTAGCCGATAATAACCCGGTTCCTTCCGCTGCTAATAAAGGAATTTTCCCAATGTAAAGTGTATCTTTCGTTGTTCCGTCACTTCTAATAATTTTACCTTCGCGAATTGTTAATACTGCATTATCCCTATCAATCGGGTTGGAATTTGAAGGACCTTTTCTTGCTACGAAATATGAGTTATCATAAAACACGGCAATTCCGGTATATATCCGGTCGGGTCTGCTAAAAGCAAACGGATCTATTTTCGGACTTTGCGGTAGTATCCTCTTTACGGGAGCCTTCGAAATACGATGGTTAACCGCCACCAAATCTATTTTATAAACAGCACTGAATGATAATTGTTTCGAATTAATAACGGTATCGAATTGTGCACAAACCAATAAATTTAACCTATAATCCTGCGCTAAAGAAGTAGGATGTTTAATATGAATAGAACCGAGAATTTGCCCCGCCACATTCATCATAACAATTCTATCGTTTCCGGTATCGGCAATATAAATAAAAGGTTCTCTACCTACAATTATATCTTCAGGCTTATTAAAACCGTTCCAAACCGGATGCTGTTGTATATAAAGTGTATCCGATATATTTTGGTATTGTCCTTTTTGTATATTTTCGTTAGGCATATTAAATTTATTAGTACAGCTAATTTGCAAAGCAATTAAAAATATTAACGACAGTAAAATTTTTATTTTCATTTTTAAAATCCTAAAATTAATGAAAACCGGTGAACCGAACCTAATCTATTAAAATTAGCAAATGAATAATTAAACGATGCATCGGCAATTCCAATTGGAACATGAACACCCGCTCCAAACGAATAATTCTGCTCTTCAACGTTAAACTTATAACCGCCACGAATAAACAGTATATTTTTCCATGTGTATTCAATTCCCGTACCGATATTTTCGCTGTTATCATTAGGATGGTTTAATTGAATTGATGTTGTTATTCTATTGTTTTTAGATTGATACGGTTCAAATGCAAAACCTATTCTGAAAATCGTAGGAGGGGAAAAAGACTGCCAGGAACTTTTTTTTCTATGACCGAATAGAACAACTTTCCCGTCGGGTGCCAATTCATTCCCAAAGTTTGAAATTGCAACGGCAAACCGTGTAGTTCCCAAACCTGTCCAATAAAAAGTACCCAAATCGATCATAACGCCACGCATTTTTAATTTACCCAATGTTTCTTCTATATAACGAATAGTTGCACCGAATGAAAATTGTGAAGTCATTTTTCTTGAGTAAGAAAGAGCAACCGCAATATCACCATATTTAAAATATTCGCCGGTACCAAACGGCATTACTTCCGTAGTAACAGGCATGTCATCAGTATTTAATGAGGTAAATGCAATACCTACGGCATCATTAGACGATAAGTGATATACGCCTCCAAAAAATTCATGGTTAATGTCAACTACCCATTTATTATGAGAGAACAAAATTTGATTTTGTTTTATCTCAACTAATCCCGCCGGGTTCCAAAAAAGAGCAGAAGCATCGTTAGCTATCGCAACAAATGCTCCGCCCATTGCGGTTGCCCTTGCTCCAATTCCGATTTTGAGAAACTGTGCTGTAGATATTCCGGCACGCTGACCGCCTAAGTTTGGAAATAATTGTGCTTTGATTTGTGTACTTAGTAATAGCATTGCTATTAAAAAAACTTTTCTCATCAATTTATACTTTAAATTCTCGAAAATCATTAAATTCTCCACTCTGCACTTACTGTTTTTTCTTATTTAATATTAGAATTTTAAGCTCACTCCTATTTTTACGTTTCTTCTCGTTAAATATCTTGCAGGATTATATGGATATGGTGATATCGGTGCTTGAAGATCCGGATACATCGGATCATTCCACGATAAAGGAGTCGGGTCGCCATATTCATAAGCTCTACCGGTTACAGGGTTAATGATATTTGAATTTTTTGTATCAAGCAAATTATTTACTTCTACAAAAAGAGAAAATCTTAAATCTCCAATCCAAAAATATTTTTCTAAATTTAAATCTATCCAAAACCAATTTCTTGCAACTTTACCATAATAATCGGCTCTATCGGTTACATACTCCGGACGACCATTTGTTTCGTAAGCACCGGTAAAAACAGATGGAGTATAACGTTTCCCGGACTCGAAAAAAATACGGGTATATAAATTTATATCATCAAAAATACCTGGTGCAAAGCCGAAAAGAGGTTTCCCCTTTTCAATATAAAAATTAAAACTTGCTGAAGCTGTTATAGGTCTATCCCACGGCATATATTCTTCTTTTATCGATTCTGAGAGATCACCCCGCAAAATTAAAACTCCTTCATCAACCGAAGAACTTTTCCCCGTTACAATTGCATAAGTAAAATCAAACATTCCGTTGAACCATTTACCTATTCTTTTTTTGTACTCTATTTCAAGTCCCCGTGACCGGGCATAATCGAGATTAGCATAAGTAATGAATGATTTTGTTGAAAACCGGGCAGATCTGATTTTTGCAGTTCTTGTTCTGATATAATCGAAAATGTCTTTATAATAAGCAGTTACGGTTAAAACATCGTTCTGGGAAAACTGAGTTTTTAAGCCTAACTCGTAAGCAACTGTTGTTTCGGGATTCAGATCGGGATTGCCGAATTTTTGAAAAGACGATTGTGCGTTGGAAGGACTTAATTTTGCATAAACAAATTGAGGTCTCGGCCACTTGCTGAAATGCCCATACGAAAAAAATAGAATTTGATGATCCGTAACCGGATGAGATATTCCGAGTCGAGGACTTAATCTTGCTTTCCATCTTCTGTTTCCAAACCAGCCGAATGTATCTTCTTTATACCGCTTTCTAATTTCATCGGGAATTGTTATAACTTTCGGATTTTTTACGGCGTCATCAACATATTTGCCTGGGAACCAATAATCAAGTCGAAGACCGAAATTAAGAATCATTCCTTCAAAATTAATATGATCTTGTGCATAGAAAGAGCCCCGCGCAGGAAATACTCTATACATATCATTATTTAGTCCCAACTTACCTATCCATGGTTTATAAATATCCACTACTTGCATTTCCTGAAAAATTAAGTTAAATCCGGTTTTGAGTTTATTTTTCTCGTCAAAAAAACTTGTCAAATCACCTTTTATCGAATATTCGTCGATGAAATGGTCGTGCCAAGTGTACGGATTACCGACATCCCAAAATCCATCTCCCGGAATAACACCCACAGTATCTCTATTTTTATTATAATACTTAATCGGGAATGTTACAATATCTTTCGGCTGAACATAATCATACCAATATTTACCGTTTGCGTCGGCTCTTAAATTTGAATAAAAGTGATTAAATTTCAATACATAAAATGTTTTGGAATTGATTGTATGCGTCCAGCTTAATGAAGTATATTTATTTATATGCGTAAACGTATTGGCATTATCCAAAATTTTTTCAAATGTGTATTGGTAACCCGGACTCGGTTGAACATGTTCAAGATTTGTTTGTAATGATTGCGAATTCTGATTTATGCTTACAGATTGATTATATGAAAGAACCAGCTTCATTGTAGGGCTAATTGAATAACTTAATTTACCGAGCAAAAACCAATTATTATTAGCACGAGGGGCAAATTCTGTACCATGAAAAGTTGAAGAGTAAAGCCGGCGTGCCGTCGGTTTGTAATAACCTTGTGTAAGACCATCGCTAATACCCATATAAAAACTTCCGAAAAAAGTTAATTTACCCGGAATTTTTATTCCGATTGCAGGCAATAACTTTTGTGTAATCGGCTCGGGACCACTTAAATTAGCTTCCAGAATATCGGTATTAAAAACATGTACCGAATTTTTATTTCCTAAATTATCACGTTTATAAGAAATGGAACCGACAAATTTATCCCCGCCTTCACGGGTTTT
>CAZXJG010000246.1:0-4251 GCA_964640985.1 uncultured Melioribacteraceae bacterium
GGAACAAACTTAGAGCCGGTGATTTCAGCGCAGCAAAGAAACTGATTTTGATGAAATAGCATCAAATCATTTTAATCTTTTTGGGTTAAATTCCCCGCTACTTGTGGCGAAAAGTAAAATAAATAATCCGTTATGATATTCCACTGCTTGCGGCGGGGTTGTTCATTAAAGACATCTGTCCAAAATAAAGGATTCGAAAAACAAATTGGACGGCATAATGATGAATTATGCCCGAAAACATAAAATCGACATGAAAATATTTCTTTGAAAATCGGGTAAAATTAGAGATTTACTATGATTTATGAGATATTCAATATACAGAAATGTTTTTAACGGAAGTGATTAATATTACGATTATGGAACACAAACAAAATTCATTTTGTAAATATTAAATAAAAATTATAATTTGAAATTAAAATAGGTAATGTTATGTTAAATTTAATTTTTATTATACTTCTTTCTTATTTAGTAGGCTCAATACCTAACAGCATCATCGTAAGTAAACTGGTTAAGGGAATTGATATTCGAAATCATGGGAGTGGAAATGCAGGCGGCACCAATGTTTCGCGTGTACTTGGGAAAAAATACGGCCTTTTGGTTATATTATTGGATGTACTAAAAGGAGCGGTTGCCGTTATTCTTATTTCCAGATTATATCTCGGCAATTTCCCTTTCCATAATGCAACACCATTTGATGATTTTACTTTAGTTCAAATTATCGCCGGAATATCGGCAGTTATCGGACATATTTGGACGGTTTTCGCAGGTTTTCGCGGAGGCAAAGGCATCGCAACCGGTCTCGGTGTTTTGCTCTCTATTGTTACTTTAGATATGTTATTAGGATTGGCAGTGTTCCTAATTGTTGTGTCATTATCCAAATATATTTCTTTGGGTTCTATTTCTGCGGCAGTTTCCGTTCCTGTTATTATGGCTATTCGGGAAAACTTGTTTAATGTAAATATTGCAGGATATTCAACAATTTTGCCATTCATAATTGCATTGGCATTATTGGTTATTTATACACACAGAGCGAACCTTAATAGAATAATTAAAGGAAATGAGAACCGAATTTCTTTTTCCAAAAAGCAAAAATAAAAAATGAGAATCTCTGTTTTAGGAGCCGGTAGCTGGGGTACTACCCTGGCTATTTTACTTCATTATAATGGTCACCAAGTTACACTTTGGGAATACAAAAAAAATTACGCTAAAATATTAAATAAACACAGAGTAAATAAAGAGTATTTACCCGGCATTAAAATTCCTGATGAAATTGAAATTACACCTTCGCTAAAAATCTCCTGTGAAAATAAACATATAATTGTTCTTGCAGTTCCCTCGCAATTTTTAAGGGGTGTTGTAAAAAAAATAAAAGACTTCGATTACAGAAATACTACTTTCATCAGTGTTGCAAAGGGTATTGAAAAAGATACCCTGATGACGGTTTCACAAATAATTAAAGATGAAATTCCTAATATAAACGAGGAAAATATAGGCGTGCTCTCAGGTCCAAGTCATGCCGAAGAGGTAAGCCGGCGGGTTCCTACGGCTGTAGTTGCCGCATCAAAAAAATTCCAAACTTCACAACAAATACAATCTGCATTTACTACATCATATTTCAGAGTTTATTCTTCCACAGATTTAACAGGTGTAGAATTAGGAGGAGCATTTAAAAATGTTATTGCAATAGGTGCGGGAATTATTGACGGTGCAAAGTTCGGCGATAATACTAAAGCGGCTATTATGACACGGGGAATTGCTGAAATATCGAGACTCGGGATAGCTTTGGGAGCCGAACCCGCAACTTTTTCGGGACTTTCGGGGATGGGCGATTTGATAGTTACATGTATGAGCCGCCATAGTCGTAATAGATATGTCGGCGAACAAATTGGTAAAGGTAAAAAACTAAAGGAAATATTAAAATCGATGACAATGATTGCCGAAGGAGTTGAAACGAGTAAATCCGTACATCAGCTTTCTACCAAACTTCAAGTTGAAACTCCAATTGCCGAAGCTGTTTATAATATTCTATTTAATAATGTTGACCCTATTAAGGCTACTTACGAATTGATGTCGCGTGATCTGAAATCGGAATATTAAAACATATTACTTCCTAATTAAATTTCTACTTTTATTTTTTGTTATATTTTACTTATCATTTAATTATTATTTGTTCGTATGACAGATAATCTCATAAATTCTATTCAATATTTAAAATCAATCGGGCCAAAACGAGCTAAATCTTTTGAGGAAATCGGGATAAAAACCATTGAAGATTTACTTTTTTATTTCCCGACTAAATACTTAAATAGATCAACAATTTTAGACACCGCTAAAATACTCCAGCTTAAATTAAACGGTTATGAAGGAGAAGTAACAATAATTGGAAAGGTTGTTAATAAAGAATTAATTAGATATAACCGGAAACAAATTTTCAAAGTACAGATGAAAGATTCATCAGGATATTTTGAATGTATTTGGTTTAATACAATCAGGTATTTCAAAGATTTGTTTAAAGACGGCAGCTTCTATGCGGTATCTGCAAAACCCTCGGTTACACGTTACGGTCATTTGCAATTTGTTCATCCCGATTTTGATAAATTAGATGATAAAGAATCGCGCGATTTTTTAAACACCGGGAAAATAATCTCATTTTATAGATTGCCTAAGGAGTTGAAATCCGTAAATATAGGTGAATTCAGTATTAGAAAAATAATCCATTCAATATTGGAAATATATCCTCAAAAATTAAATGAACGATTACCTGAAAATTTGTTGAAAACAAAAAATTTGCTGCCAATTGAAAAAGCAATAATTAATATCCATTCACCAAAAAATATGGATATGCTAAACTCGGCTATTAAACGATTTAAATTTGAAGAATTATTTTATATCGAAATACTAATTGCATTAAAAAAAAGAAACTATCACTCAAAATTAAAAGGATTTTCATTCAAGATACACAGCGGTACGATAAAACAATTACTTTCGGAATTGCCCTTTAAGTTAACAAGCTCCCAGCTTAAGGTTTTAAGTGACATACGGAAAGATATGGAAGCACCTCATCCTATGAACAGGTTATTACAAGGAGATGTGGGAAGCGGAAAAACAATTGTTGCGCTAATTGCAATGTTAATTGCAGCAGACAATAATTATCAAGCGGTTCTTATGGCTCCAACGGAAATTTTAGCCGACCAGCATTTTAAAAATATTTCAAAATTATTAGAAAAATTCAATTACGAAATAACCTTAATAATTGGAGGACAAAAGAAAAAAGAAAGAGAACTATTCCTAAGTAAAATTGAAAAAGGATTAAGTAAAATTATAATCGGCACTCACGCATTATTTGAAGAAAAAGTTAAATTTAAAAACTTAGGTTTGATCATTACCGATGAACAACATCGATTCGGAGTTATACAACGGGCAAGACTTGTTAACAAGGGACTTTCGCCCGATGTTATTGTAATGAGCGCTACGCCGATTCCAAGAACTTTAACTATGACAGTTTACGGAGATTTGGATTTGTCCGTTATTAATGAAATGCCGAAAAACAGAAAACCGGTTAAAACTTTTTTACGGGGAGAATCTAAATTACCGGAAATATATAATTTTATTAAATCCAAAATCTCCGAAGGCGACCAAGCTTTCATAGTTTACCCGTTGGTAGAAGAATCCGATAAATTAGACTTAAAAGCTGCTGAAGAATATTACATGAAATTAAGCAATGACGTTTTTAAAAATTATTCCGTGGGTATGATTCACGGTAAAATGAATTGGAAAAACAAAGAGGAAATAATGTTGAAATTTGCCGCTAAAGAATTTAGCATTCTTATCTCTACTACGGTTATTGAGGTAGGTATTGACATACCCGATGCAAATATTATTGTTATAAACGACGCATTCCGGTTTGGACTTTCGCAACTGCATCAATTACGCGGACGTGTAGGGCGCAGCGGTAAACAAGCTTATTGCATATTAGTTTCCAAAGATAAATATATTTCCAAATCAATCAACACAAATTTCAATTTCGATTATCTTTCAAAAAAAGAAATTGAAAAATATAAATCGGCTATAAGATTAAATTCTATGGTAAAATATCATGATGGATTTAAATTATCTGAAATAGATCTGAAGCTTAGAGGTCCCGGCAATATTTTCGGTACGGCTCAAAGTGGATTCCCGGAATTAAAATATGCCGACATAATAGAAGATGCCGATATATTAATGGATGCAAAAAAAGAAGCATTCGAAATA
>CAZXJG010000247.1:0-493 GCA_964640985.1 uncultured Melioribacteraceae bacterium
CTATTTTTCCAAGCACCTTTATGATAAGCATATCCGGCAATTAATGGTAAAGCCAAAGTAGCTTCCGAATAAACCATTTGTTCAAAAGTAGTTTCAACTTTACCCCACGAACTGGCTTCTTTAAGCGTTGAACTTGAAAGGGCACCGTCACGTACATCGGCTACCGTAATTTGAATTGCATATTTATGCATAGGTACATTTTCTTTTAAAATATCTGCTGCAACCACAATATCTTGCGTAAAGTTTTTAGGCACACCGCCGCCTATCATAAATATTCCTGTTTCCTTACTGTGTAATTTTATTTGTGTTAACTCAAGAAAATCTTTTCCCGAATCGAAAGAGACATGTTTTTCAGGGTATTTCCTTTGGTGCATTACAATTCCAAATCCGGCCGAACAATCGGAAAATGCCGGCACAAAAATAGGTACATTGTTTTGATATGCAGCAAAAATTACACAATCGTCAACTTTCGGTCCTCCGTGTTCATCCAAAT
>CAZXJG010000247.1:503-4249 GCA_964640985.1 uncultured Melioribacteraceae bacterium
TAAAAAACATGCAATAACAGCAATTAGAAAGCATTGAATCAAGATTATCAAAAATTTTTGCCGTAGTTTCGTCACAAATCCGCAGTTCGTCTTCGTCAATAAACGTATCGTAAATTCTGTCTATATGTAACTCTCTAAGTTCGTTGTCATCTACAGTTTGTTTGCCGATATAATGTTTAAAGCCGAGCGATTCAAAAAAATCTTGGTCCACCATAAGTGCACCTGTCGAGACAACCGCATCAACCATTTTGTTCGATACCAAATCATAAACCACCCGTTTTAATCCGGCACTAAAAATTGAACCTGCAAGCGTCAAAATTATTGTTGTATCATTATCTTTTAACATCCGATTATAAATTTCTGCGGAACGGCTTAAGTCCCGTGCAGTAAACGCCATCTTCCCCATTGATTCTACTAAAGATACAACATTATGTTTTTTAATATCGATATGTTTAATTGTTTCTTTCAAATAATCATTTTTATTTGACATTTTATACCTCTGCCTAATCTTTTACTAAAACATAAAATGAAAACGAGAAAGTGATGTAAGATGCTTATTTTTAAGTAGTTATAAAGAAAGTATTGCAAACAGACACCACTTTTCAGATGAACAAAACTACAAAAACTTTAGGATAAAAATTAAATCATTTATGGGCACAAGACTAACGTAATATGCTGGCTCATCGCTGATAATTAAATTTATTGATTAATCTGTTGTTGTTCAGTCCCTCTATAACCAATTTTTAAGGTCATGTATTTCAGAAAATACTGGATTTAAAGATTTCTGGAATCTTTATTCGGGAAAGTTGAAAACATCTGAGGTTTGTTAAACTTACCACAACTACGAAATAATTGAAGTAAAATACTTTTCTTTAAAATTATTTACTTGAACTGCGTTTTCATAGAATCCCTCCGGGAGCAGTTTTTTCCTCTTATTTTATTCTTTTCTATAGATTGTATTCCTAGCGCGGTAAACTGCAAGATAGAAGTTAGAATTTTTGTGCACCAAATCCACAGAATACTACGTAAATATTATTTACTTGGTATTTGCATAGCCCACAGAATTCCAAGGGCATTCTATCTATGAACTGTGAATAATTTTTCTCCCGTTTTCTTTACGGGGAAAAAGCAAAGATTTTGTTGTTAATACTGTTTTCCGTATTCGGCTCTTATTTCCCCTTTTTGTTCCTACTCGACAATAATTTTTCTAATTTTAAAATAAATGTAAACCATAGTCTAATTTGCATTTTTTACAACTAATTTTCTTACATTATTAACCCGATGGGGTTTAAGTAGGATAAATGAACTTTGTAAATTATTGATTTACAAAGTTTTAATAAGTATATAAATCCTAAACCATATCTGCCAAGTTAATAAAGAGTAATTCTTCAATTTTAGAGTAAATATTGTTTTCTATTTGTTTATTTATTGCTCCGTCTTTCGTTTCACTTAATTATGACTATCGTCAAATTGCTTCGTTGATTATCAGTGTTTTATGTTTTCCGGTATTTATCAATTTTTAATTGTTTTTCTCTCCCCATTTTTATGTTAGCCGCAGAAATTAATCGGTTTTTTTGATCTGGGGAATAAGTGCTAATATCGCAACAAACGTATTGCGCCTGCCTGTCGGCAGACAGGTTTATTGGGAGACTATATGTTAAATTATTGTTCGTTTATTGAGCAAATTACATTTTATAATATGGAAAAACAAGACATCTTAGATAAATATTATAAACAGTTAAAGATCGAAAATTATTCTAATCAGACAATAAAAAGTTATTATTCCGTCCTAAACTCCTTTTTGAATTATATTCAATTTCTAAAATTAGGAATTGCAACTGACGAGGGGATTCAAAAAGTCTTTTTAAAGTAACGGGAAATTTAGAACATAAAACAATAATATTTCTCATTTATCCGACGAGTTTGAGATTGGGCGAGCTTCTCAATTTAAAAATCGAAGATATTGGCTCTGAGTCAAAGAGAATAGGCATCAAACAAAGCAAAGGGAAAAAGGTTTATTAATTTTATTTAAACATGGCAAGTAGCTTTTGATAATCTTCAGGTCTATTCATATTGAAAAACATATATTCACTGTAAAAATCCAATTTTTCCGCATCAATAATTTCCGCTCCAACCTTATCTAATAACGGCAGCATTTTACAATGCCGGTTTCTTTGGTTTTGGCTGCGCAATTCCGTCATAGTATAATTTATTAATATTTCTTCGGCAAAAGGCACAATCTCTTTATCATATTTACCTATTAGATGCTGAACAAATCCATCTGCGGTACAAACCGTAATTGGTTTATCGGTTTTATAATCAATTATATACTGTATCATTTCTTCTGACATCAATGGAATATCGCAAGAAACAACAAAATTTTTTTTGGTTTCAGATGCTTTTAATCCAGAGTGAATTCCTGCAATAGGACCTTTATATTTAAATATATCTTCATACATCGGGATTTGTAGAAACTCATATTCATCAGGGGTGTTGGTTATTAAATAAACTTGCGAAAATAGAGACTGCATCAAATTAACAACTCTTTCTATAACGGTTTTTCCGCCTAATTTAAGCAGGGATTTGTTTTCTCCCATTCTTGTGCTTTTACCACCGCTCAATATTATTCCCGTCATATTTTTATACATTCTACAAAATCTCCTTTTTCCAAAACTCTTTTTTCCTCTTCAAAAATTATAAGACAATTAGCATTGCTTAAACCCACCATATTCCCGGATGATTGTGAACCTGCCCGTTGAACAGCGAAAGATTTTCCGGTATTGTCAAACTCAAATACACCCCTAATAAAATGTCGTTTACCATCCTTTTTTTTTAATGCAGTTTTTAATTTTGCCCGGAACCTATTATCAAATTTAATTGAGTATAATTCTTCTATTGCGGGCAGAAAATAGACGTAAAAATTAACGAAAGATGAAACCGGATTTCCTGCAAGTCCGAAAACGAGTTTTGTTTTTTCTTTATTGCGGAAGATTCCAAAATAGAGCGGTTTGCCCGGTTTTATGTATGCACGCCAAAATTTTTTTTCTACGCCGAGTTCTTCAAATATTTCTTTTAAATAATCATACTTACCAACAGAAACACCGCCGGTAGTTAGTAAAATATCAATATCGCTTTCCAATGCTTCTTTTACTTTTTCTTTTATTTTACTCCGGTTATCATTTGTAAAACCAAGATTAACCGGCTCGAAGTTAAAATGTTTTAACATTGCAATTAAGGAATAAATATTCGTTGCTCTGATTTTATCTTCCGTAGGGGTCTCGGAAATATCAATCAGTTCGTCACCCGTAGAAAAAACGCCTACTTTCAACCATTTAAAAACTTTAACCTTCGCTTTTCCGCACGCTGCGAGAATTGAAATTTTGTGAGCCGAAATTAATGTGTTTTGGAGAACAGCCAACTCTCCTTTGCGAATATTTTCGCCAAGGTGCCGGATATTCATTCCATCACGAATTTCAATTCTCTCTTTCAATTTCACCCTTTCACCGGTAACGTCAACATCTTCAAGCGGTATAACGGTTGTACAATTTCCAGGTATCTTTCCGCCTGTCATAATATTTACCGTTGTTGAATTTGTAAGTGAATACTCTCTATAATTACCGGCCGGTAGTTCTCCGATAAGTTTCCATTCTCTAACATTGGGATCAAATTTTACAGCATATCCATCCACTGCGGAATTATCAAAAAGAGGCTGGTTTGTATCTGCATAAACATTTTCGGATAGAACA
>CAZXJG010000248.1:0-4247 GCA_964640985.1 uncultured Melioribacteraceae bacterium
GGGGCAATATAATTTTTTATCTTTTGAATAGTCATTTTATTCTATTTATCTGCATACAATCACTTATTTTTTCTTACTAATTTTACAATAATATCGCACCGATGGTGCTTTTTAGCGATTACATCCACTTTTTTTTACCATTTTTACCATAATTCCGCATCTACGATGCTTCCTTTACAAAAGCTCCGTTAGGTGCGATAATATTGGTAATGTATCAAATTAAACTTTTAATTCTTTGTGCGATTTAATTCTCATTTTCACATTCTCCTATTTTTTCCCAAAGTCTCATCCTCTCATTCTCCCAAAGTCTCATTTTCCCAAAGTCTCATACTCCCAAAGTCTCAAAGTCTCATCCTCTTTACTATCAGTCTATTTTTTTGATTATTTTTGCAGGGACACCCGCAACAATTGTATTTGGCGGTACATCTTTTGTAACAACAGCTCCAGCACCTACAATTGCTTTTTCACCAACAGTAATACCAGCCAATATAGTAGCCGAAGAGCCTACTGATGCACCTTTTTTAATAAAAGTTTCAATAACTTTCCAATCGTCCTCCGTCTGCATTGAGCCGCCTTCACTTGTAGCCCTTGGATAAATGTCGTTAATAAAAGTAACATTGTGCCCAATAAAAACATTGTCCTCAATATGGACACCTTCACAAATAAATGTGTGGGAAGAAATTTTACAGTTTTTACCTACAAAAGCATTTTTCTGAATTTCAACAAAGGTACCGACTTTTGTATTATCCCCAATTTCACAACCGTAGAGATTTACAAAATCATAAATTTTGACATTCTCACCTAATTTGACATTATTAAGATTCTTGTTATCCATCTTAACCCCTTAAATTTCTACAATTTTCCCGCGATGTTTAATTGATTCTTCCGCAGCTTCTAATATTTTTACAACAGCTAAACCATCAACTGCATTTGTTAAAGGTTGTCTATTTTCATTTATTGCGGTGATAAACTCATTAGCTCCCAAAGATAATGCTTCTGTCTGAATTACCTTAGGAGAATGCATATCTCCTATTCTGTATTGAACTAATGCTTCATGAATTTCTTCTCTTTTTGAGATATTAATTCCACTGTCGTAAACTTTAATTTTTTCTAGATTTTCCATATCGTTAAATACTATCATCTTCTTATCACCCCCTATAATCATTCTTCTGATTTTCACAGGGGATGTCCAATTTACATGAAAATGGGCAAAACAATTATTATTAAAATATACAGATAAATGAGCAACGTTTTCGTGTTCATAAAAATTTGCTATGCCGTTTGCAGCTACAGCTATAGGTTTATTATTTGGGAGTAAATATCCCATAATAGATAAATCGTGCGGTGCCAAATCCCAAATTACATTTACATCATGTTGAAATAAACCGAGATTTACTCTAACCGAATCAAAATACTTAATATCTCCAATTTCTCCGTTGTCAGCCAATTCTTTCATTTTACGCACAGCACCGGTGTAAATAAATGTGTGATCGACAAATATCTTCAAATTACGTTTTTCCGCCAACTCAATCAACTCAACAGCTTCTTGGGAAGTAGCAGTAAACGGTTTTTCAACCCATATATGCTTTCCCATTAAAAGAGCTTGTTTAGCAAAATTAAAATGTGTTGCAACCGGTGTAGCAATTGCAACTACATCCACATTTTTTAACATTTCATCGTAATCTTTTGTTAAAATCGTACTGGGAAATTTAGACTTAATAAAATTAAGCCGAGAATCCTGCAAATCACAGCCATAAACCTTTTCAACTTCAGATTGAGATAGAAAATTTCGAATCAAATTTGGTCCCCAATAACCAAGTCCTAAAATACCGGCTTTCATTATTACCTCATAAATTATAGATTTTTATTCTCCGCCTTTAGAAAAAAGCATAACGGGAATTGTTTTAAATATTAATTGTAAATCCAACCAGGGCGACATATTATTAATATAATAAAGGTCCAAAACAATAGAATCTTTAAAAGAGACATTACAGCGTCCAAAAACTTGCCAAACACCTGTACAGCCGGGCAATACTTTAACGCGTCTTTTTTGCCATTCATCATAATTTTCATATTCATAAGGCAAACAAGGACGTGGACCAACCAAACTCATCTCTCCTTTAATAACATTTATTAACTGCGGTAATTCATCTAATGAAGTTCTTCGTATAAATTTACCAATCCGGGTTACACGGCTTTCATTAATTATTTTGGTATTATTTCCATTTTGCTGTGTCCCATTCTTCATAAATTCAATCATATTCTTTTTTCTTACATGATCTTCACCATCAACAATCTTCATTGATCTGAATTTTAAAAAATTAAATACCCGCCCATCTTTACCAATGCGTTTTTGCTTATAAAAAATTGGACCCTTTGATGAAAATTTAATTAGTAAACTTATTACAGCAAAAAAGGGAGATAAAATTATCAGACCAAATATTGAGCCTATGAAATCAATTATTCTTTTAAATACTATTGTGATTGATATATTTACTTCCGGGGAAACATTTACAACAGGAATGTTTGAATACTTTTCAATATTAAGCTTCGAAGGTATTACTTCAAACAATTCGGAAGTTATTTTTACTAATGAACCTGTTGCATTGCAAACATCCATAATTTCAAGTAAACGCTCGTACGTAATATTGTCAATTGCTAATATGACTTCATCAATCTCGAACTCTTTAATAATTTTACTTAAGTCCGATACTTTGCCGAGATTTTTTTTATCCCCTACAATTGTAATCCCTTTATCTAAACCATCATCAACAAAACCGACAACCGAAAGTCCAAGATTTTTTTCAACTACTAATTTTGCAAATAATATTTTACCGGATTTTCCGGCATCAATAATTATTACCTTTCGTTTTAAAAATTTTGATTTTACAAAATTTAAGTAAATACGGGGTAATATTAAAAATCTAACAATTATTAACAATATTATTGTTATTAATAAAAATATTAGTAAAAACTTTCTCGAATTTAGAATTAGCTGGAATTTAATTAAAAATGCAATTACGATAGCAGAAACAGAACCATAAAATAAGGAACGAATGATTGAAGTTAGATAGAGTGATTTTGCTAGGATAATATTAATTTTATAAAGATTATTTGCTTGGAAAATGAAAATGAAAACTAAAGCAATTAAAAGTGAGCTATAAAAATATTGTGAATTATACCACACAAATATTAAAATATTACTTCTTTTATTTATTGCAGTAAAATAAAAAGCAAACACAGATGAAGAAAACATTATAAAAAAATCTGCAATTGCAAATAAGTATTTATATTTGGGTAATCTTAACATTATTTTAAAAAAAACGATGAATCATCTCAGTAATATATTTAATTTGTTCATCAGTCAATTCCGGATACATAGGTAACGATAATCCTTGTTCCGCTAATTGTTCGGTAACAGGGAAATCACCTTTTTTGTATCTTAAATTTGCAAAACATGGTTGTAAATGTAGTGGAATAGGATAGTGAAGACCGGTTGCGATACCATTCTCTCTTAAATATTTTTGTAAAGCGTCCCTGTTCTCTGTCTTCTGACCGCTGACCGCTGACCGCTGACCGCTTCCTACTGACCGCTTGCCTTTTACTTGAATAACAAAAAGGTGATATACGTGTTTGGCATAATCCATTTCTTTTGGAAGCTGAATTTGTTCAATATCTCCGAGTAATTCGCGGTATTTTGCCGCTACTTTTCTTCTGCCTTCGGTCCATTCAGGAAGATATTTTAATTTAACTCCAAGAACAGCCCCTTGAATACCGGACATTCTATAATTATGGCCGAACATAACATGATTATATTTTTGTTCAGCTCCGTGATCCCTAATCATTTTAAATTTACGAGCAAGTTCCTCGTCATTTGTCATTACCGCTCCGGCTTCTCCATAAGCACCAAGATTTTTACCGGGATAAAAACTAAAAGAAGATGCTTTTGTTAATCCACCGATTTTATTGTTTTTATATTCAGCCAAATGCGCCTGCGCAGCATCTTCAACAAGATAAATTGTCTGACCGGTTTTTTCATGAACAAAAACACCCTTATTTTTTAATTCATAATTCATAATTCGTAATTCATCAATTATCCCGTCCATATCTGCCGGTTGACCGTATAAATGAACAGCGACTATTGCTTTTGTCTTTGGCGTTATAGCCTCTGCAATTTTTCTCGGATCAATATTATAACTTTCAGGATGACAGTCAACAAAAACCGGAGTAGCTCCGTTAAGTGTTGC
>CAZXJG010000249.1:0-4239 GCA_964640985.1 uncultured Melioribacteraceae bacterium
CGAATATAAATTTAACATATAGTACCAATAAACGCAATACGTTTATTGGGATGTTAGCCGCAATTTAAGGAGCGGTAATAATGAACAGAGAAAAAGCAGAAATAGAACTTAAGAAAGCTTTTGGATTTGACAGATTTTACGATGAACAATGGGAAACTATTAATTTGCTTTTTCAGGGTAAGCGTGTTCTTCTTATAGAAAAAACTGGATTTGGTAAATCTCTCTGTTATCAGTTTCCAGCAACACAATTTGATGGACTAACAGTTATTTTTTCACCGTTAATTGCTTTGATGCGCGATCAAGTAAACGGACTAAATGAAAAAGGCATAAAAGCCAAGTTCATTAACTCTGAACAATCTCCTGAAGAAAATTCACAAACCATTCAAGATGCAATAGATGGTAAAGTAAAAATTTTATACATTGCTCCTGAAAGGCAAGAGAATCAAGAATGGATTGATGCAACTAGACGAATGAATCTTTCAATGGTTGTAATTGATGAAGCGCATACCATTTCCGTTTGGGGGCACGATTTTAGACCTGCATTTAGAAGAATAATTAGACTTGTAAAATTATTACCTCATAATTTACCAGTACTTGCAACTACAGCAACAGCGACTAAGCGGGTTCAAGATGATATTGAAAAACAAATATCAGGAGATATTCAAACCATTAGAGGTGAACTGATTAGAGAAAACTTCGGTTTATTTGTAATCAAAGTAAAATCTGAGGATGAAAAACTACTTTGGTTAGCTGAAAACTTCAATATGCTGGAAGGAACGGGAATAATTTATACAGGAACGAGAGTTAATACTGAAATTTATTCTAGATGGTTTGAATTTTTGGGTATTAATACTACAGAGTATAATGCAGGGCTAGATGCAGAATCAAGAAAAGAGATTAAGCTTGGACTTATGGGCAACAAATGGAAAGCTGTAATTTCTACGAATGCTTTAGGAATGGGTATAGACAAATCTGATATTCGTTTTATTGTCCACACTCAAATTCCGGCTTCTCCAATTCATTATTATCAAGAAATCGGAAGAGCGGGTAGAGATGGAAAACCAACAAAACTAATTCTCTTTTACAATTCAACTAAAGACGAAAGAGGAATTGAAGAAGATTACAAACTTCCCAAAGCTTTTATAGATGGCGGAAGACCAAGTATTAAAAATTACAACAAAGTTATTAATGTTTTAAAACAAGAACAATTAGGAGAACGGCAGATAATTAAAGCCACCAATTTAAAACAAACTCAAGTTAGAGTTATCAAAGCCGATCTAATTGAACAGGGTATAATCAAAGAAGTTATTTATGGCAGGTCAAAAAAATATGAATATCAGTTTAATGCACCTGAATTAAACACAAAGACATTTGATGTTTTAAGAGAAGTCAAGTTGAAAGAGTTGGATGCAATGATTGAATATGTAAATCTTAATTCTTCACGCATGAAATGTTTATGTGATTATTTAGGGGATAAAACTCATAGTAAATTTCAGAATTGTGATAATACTACTCTTAAGAGATTTTTGTCAAATCCTCAAGAAGCAACAATAAATAAACTAAAGGAATTCAGAGAAAGTTATTTCCCTGAATTAATAGTTGAAAGCACAAGATCAAAAATTGTCAATGGAGTTGCAGCAAGTTACTATGGTGTTTCAAGTGTTGGTGCAGCTATACACAGAAGTAAATATGATAATGGAGGTGATTTTCCCGACTTTCTTCTACGTTTAATGTTAAAGGCATTCCGCAAAAAGTTTGGTCAAGACCCCTTTGATTTAATTGTCTTTGTTCCGCCGACAGAATCTGGTAATTTAGTGAAAAATTTTGCGGAAAAACTATCGAGTGTATTAAAAGTTCCTATTTCTTATAAACTGATAAAAACAGGTGAAACTAAACCACAAAAAGTTTTTCAAAATGGTTATCTTAAAAGAGATAATGTTGCAAATAAGTTTGGTTATTCTGAACCGAATGAGATTATTGGGAAATCAATTATTTTATTTGACGACATTTTTGATAGCGGAGCAACTATAAAGGAAATTGGAAGTGTATTAACTAGATATGGAGCTGCTAAAATTGCCCCGTTGGTTATTGCTAGAACAGTTGGCGGCGACATTTAAATCTTTAGTATATTTGTATATGGAAAAAGAATTATCATATTGGTTAGCTTTGGCTCACGCGCCGAAAATAAGAACTAAGAAAAAAAATGAAATCATAGTTAAACTTTTTGAAGAAAAAAAAACAATTATTGATTTCTTTCATTCTGATTCATCAAATTGGGAATACATCTATGGCTTATCTCAGCAGGAAGCAGAAATTTTTCGCAAAGCTTCAAAAGAAATTTCAAATTATGCTTTCATTGTCGAAGACCTCTTAGAACAAGGTTATAATATTTTACCAATAACTTCTAATGATTATTCACCGACACTCAAAAAAAATCTTGGGCGTTCCCTTACTCCTCCTTTAATTTATACAAAAGGCAATTTACAAATAATGAAAGAAAAATCGATTGCAATTGTAGGGTCAAGAAAAGCAGAAAAAATTTCATTGGAATTTACAGATAATATTGCAAAGAAAGCTTCAGAAGACTTCAAAGTTGTTGTTAGTGGTTTTGCAAAAGGCGTGGATAAACAAGCGCTTGATTCTGCATTAAAATATAATGGGCAAAGCATCATTGTATTACCACAGGGAATTGCAACTTTTAGTTCCGGCTTTAAAAAGTATTATAAGCAAATAATTGAAGGAAATGTATTGGTCTTAAGTACTTTTTATCCAAAGGCATCTTGGAGTGTTCAATTAGCAATGGCAAGGAACCCAATAATTTATGGCTTAGCTTCTGAAATATTTGTTGCGGAATCAAGTGAAAAAGGAGGTACTTGGTCAGGTGTTATTGATGGATTACGAAAAGGTAGAAATATTTTTGTTCGTAAACCAAATGCAATGGAAAAGAACGCAAATAATATTTTAATTTTTAAAGGCGGAAAGCCAATTGATAAAAATGGAAATGTGATTTTATATGAAATTAAAGAAGTAGAACCTACAATTGTTGCAGAACCTGGTATTAATAATATTGAGGGAAAAATAATACAATTACTGAAAAAGGGTACCTATGATTCAAAAAGCATTATCAATCAACTTAAAATTGAATGGTCAACGAGAAAAGTTACTACTTATTTGAAAAATAACAAAGACATAAAAGTAATCAAAGGTAAATCTCTTAAATTTACTCATATTAGTAGATCCTTAGAATCTGAACTGACTTTATTTAATAATTAACAATGAAAAATACTGTGGCTAACACTGTGTATAGTGCATACCGCCCTATCGGGACGGTACGACACCATACACACACCGTTATAGATAATACATACAAAATAATTAGAAGGAAATAAAATATGAGAAAATATTTTATAGTTTCACTATTTACAATCACTCTTTTTCTTAGTAGTTGTTATTCAATACCAAAATACGATATAGAAAAGTCAATAGATAAATATGAAGAATTTGAAAGTCTGAAAATTCCTTTACACTTTGATGCTGGAATTTATCCATTTATTTATATAAATATACAAGATAATAAAATTCCTGTTCATGTGGATATAGGAGATGAGACAGGATATTTTTCTTTTAAAGAGAAATCTCTGGAAAGTATTAAATGTCAATCTGTGGGTGAAAGAGGTCTCTCTGTGGGTTTCAATGGTTTAATTAAAAGTAACAATTATTTTATCGTCAATGAAATAGATATCGAAGGAATGAAGTTCAAAAATTTGGTCTGTAAAAAAGATAATGCGAGTTTACCGGATTATCTAATGAATATTGGAAATATTGGTTTTAATTTCTTGAAAGAATTTAATTTTGAAATAGATTATAAAAATAAATTGCTAATTTTATATAAAAAAGGGGTAATTCCTGATAGTGTTACTAATTATTGGACAAAAATTATTTTAAATAAAAAACCCGTGTTAACTTTTAATGGTTACATTCAAGGATATAATAAAAAATTTCACATTGGCATAGATACTGGAACAATTATGGTTGGTAAAGGTATCGTAAAAAACTTAATAAGAGTACCTATAGAATCCAGTTTTGTTTTAAGACAAAAAGCTGATTATTTAGATAATGAATATAAATTAAAAGTTATAAAAGAATTATCTATTGTAACAAATGAAAACAGTCTCATTGATAGTTTAGATTTTCTTATATATGAAACGAAACAACCAAAAGATAGGGATATATTATTAG
>CAZXJG010000250.1:0-4188 GCA_964640985.1 uncultured Melioribacteraceae bacterium
AGGGGGTGGAATAGAATAACTTAATATTTAATAAATGTTCAGGGGGTGGAATAGAGCATAATATATAATAGATTTACAACTTATATTATTCCACCCCCTAAACTTATTATTCCACCCCCTAAATACATTAGGAGTTGTAATTCGATAACTTATTTTATTCCACCTTAGGTAAAGACGGTATAGAATGAACGGCTCATAGTTTATTAGAAAATCTTTACGGGTAAAGTATTTAATCGTCAAGTAAAAAAATATTTTGAGCACGTCTATTTTTTCAAATAAACTTTGAAATAGGGTTAATTAATTTGATTGAAAATGTGAAAAGAAGTAAATTACAAAAACAAAAATGAATGAGATATTTATGTTACAAGTAGAAAATGAATTAAATAATATAATTACAAATATACCACCAAAATTTAGAGCTACTATTTTGCAGTATGCAAAGTCAATTAAATTACGTGCTGAAAAAGGTGAACTTAGTGACACGGAATACTTAGAAAAGATACCTGGCATGACTAAATCTATAATAGAAGAATCTAAAATTGATAGAAGTAAGTATTCTGACAAGCTTGATTGGTAATGTATAAACTTATTTATTCTCCTCAAGCACAAAAGGATGCAAAAAAAAATTGCATCCTCAAACTTAAAACCTAAAGTTGAAGATTTATTAAAAATTATAGAAAGAAATCCATATTCATTTCCACCTTCTTTTGAATTTCTTTCGGGTAAACTTGTCGGGTTTATTTCCAGAAAGATAAATAAACAGCATCAATTGGTTTATAAAGTAATTGAAGATGAAAAAGTAATAAAAGTTTTACGAATGTGGACACACTATGAATAGATTTTTTTATTCCCATTGTTGATACTAACCTTTTGTATTTATGCAATCTCATCTTCATAAGAGATTAAAATAGAAATAAATACAACAGATTTAAATGGAGTTTTATTGCAACTTGATGACAAACATTGGATTGATTTCATAAATGATGGCAAAGATATTGAGATAAAAACCGACTACAACAATAATTTAAACAGCTTAAAACTTATTACATTATCGATAATCATAATTTAAAAATTCATTTCGTATTCCAACTCCCGTTTATTTTTATAATTCTTCAAATAATAAATTTTTACTTTGTTCCTATTTTTTACTAACCAGCTAAGTGCAATTTTCATCTGTTCTAAATCACGTTTATTGATATTTTCAATAAGTTTAATAGTATTGTCGAAGTAATTGTTAAGTGCTTCATCGAAGCTATTATTTTTATCGGGTGAAAAATCTTTTATAAATACATGTCCCTGTAAAAATAACATATAATCTTTCCTATTTCCCTCTGTAATTACGAGTAAAACATTTGCTTTATTTATCGGTTCCGAAAGAATAGAAGCACGGGTAAGCTGATTCAAAATCAGATTTACGGAATTGCGTATTTCTGCTGCCGCTTCATATTTTTGTTGATTTGAATATTGTTTCATTTTCTTTAACAGACTATTAATTGCCGGCTGACTATTACCTTGTAGAAAATCAAAAGCTTTTTTCAATTCGTTTTCGTAATCTTGGTTCGGATTGGTTTCGTCAACACACGGTGCAAGGCATCGGTGGATATCATAAAGATAACAAGTTTTCTTTTTTGCAAATTCTTTTTCCGTGCACTCACGCAGTTTGAATGATCTATTCACAATTTCGATAAGTGTTTTTACGGTTTCCCGGTTATTATACGGGCCAAAATAGTCGTTGCCGTCAAAATTCAATTTTTGTGTTGATGAAATATTTGGTGCTTTATGGTTCAATTTGACTTTTATAAAATGCTGCTGTGAATATTCTTTTAATTGTGAATTGAAAGTGGGGTTAAATTTTTTTATCAAAGCCGCTTCGGTAAGTAAAGCCGTTAGTTCCGAATTTGTGATTTCAAACCTAATTTTCGATGCTTTACCTACAATTTTTTTTGCCTTTCTGCTTGCCGTATTTGTGAAATAATTTTGTACTCTTTTTCTAATAGATTTGGCTTTGCCGACATAAATTATTTCATCTTTCTTATTTTTAAAGAAATAAACACCTGGATAATCCGGTAAAACAGATAAATCTTGTATTAAGCTTTTTTTTGTTATTCTAAATTTTCTTCCTGAACTGTCTTGAAATCTTAACAATTCTTTTACGGTTTCAATTTGATGTTCATCTTGAAGTTTGCGTATCATTTTCAGTAGAAGTTTAGCAGTCGACATTGCATCGCCTAAGGCGCGATGTACATTTCGTTGTGAAATATGAAAATGCCTTGTCAAATTTCCTAACGATTTACTTGGTAATTGCGGATAAAGTTTACGGGCAAGTTTTAATGTACATAAAGTAGGGTTGTTTGGTATAGGCTTATCGGCAAGTAAAAATTCATTTCTTAAAAAGCTATGATCGAAAGGCATATTGTGCGCAACGAGAATTGAATTTTTTATAAATTTTGAAAGGTTACCAATAATATCAATAAAATAAGGAGCTTCCGAAATGTTGTAAGTCATTATACCGGTTAACGCAGTTATTTCAAAAGGTATTTCTCTCGCAGGATTTATAAAGGTACGAAAGTTATCGATAATTTTTAATTTACAAATTTTTACAATTCCAATTTCTATTACACGACTTTTTTTGGCCGATATTCCGGTAGTTTCAAAATCTAAAACACAAAATGTTGCATCGGATAAATTTAAATCCATTATTTCGGTATTATTCATTGTAACATTATAATTTTTTTTACTTTTCACTGTTGCCACCGACCACTCGGTGGCAAACACAAAATTAAATTACCTAACGTAGATTTGAATAATGAAAAAATTATTCAAAAAAGTCATAGTCAAAAATAATTTAATAATAATATGAGTTTACTATAAAAAATCAAATTAAATCAAAATAAAATGTAACCTAAGCATTTGTCTACCTCAAATAAAATAATAAGATATTTCTAAGATAATCCCTATTCCCGTTAAAGTTAAATATTAAGGTGCGGAAGATTTGTCCATTAAAGGTGGATTATTATAGTTGTTTTAATGTACGATTATTAGTACTATTAATAGTGATAATAATAGGAGTAATAACATGAACAGAATAATAACTGCAAACGAGTTAAAGACAAGAGGACTTGCGTTGATTAACGAAATTACAACGGATGGTTCTGAAGCGATAATATCAGTTCGCGGTAAAAATAAGTTTGTAATAATTCCAATTGAAAACTATAATAAACTTAGGGAATTGGAGCTTGAGGAGGCAATTGCGGAAACAAAAAAGGATATTGCCGAGGGAAAATTTGTCGAAGAATTAGTTCATGATCATATAAATAGAGTTACAAATGTCTAAGTTGCTTTTTACGGAAAGTTATAATAAAAAAGCAGCAAAGTTTTTACAAAAACACAGTGACCTAAAAAAACAATACGAAAAGACATTACAACTACTCAAATTGAATCCTGCACATCATTCTTTACGATTGCACAAACTTAAAGGTAAATTTGATGATGTATATTCTGTATCAATTAATCTTAATTACCGGATTTTGTTGATTTTTATGATACTCGAAGATCAAATTATTCCAATTGATATTGGAGCACACTCTGAGATATATTGAAATCTTTAAGGTTGAGTTCACTCCGAAAAGTCCCAAACGGGTTAAAACCCGTTTGGAATAGTGTGTTTTTAGTTTGTTTTCCCCAGTTAAAACGTGGGGTTAATGAAAACATGGCTTTTCGGAGTGGGCCCAATATTTTTACATAATACAATTTTGTTTTTCATCGCTGCCACCGACTCCCAAAAGATGAGTAAACACTCGTGGCAGAAATAAAATACCTGTCCGATATTTCCTTTTGGCGGTATCGACAAGATTTCCCGTCCCGTTTTTTTATTGGATGAGACGACTTTCTGCATTGGATTATTAAAGTAAATTAATCTATTTTCTGCTTTTACTATTCTTTATTCTCCGTTCCCGTTTGATTGCATCGTTTGTATTACCACTGATTTTCATTATGATTTAAAAACCTTCAACGGAACGATATATTAGAAAATCTAATAATTACCAACAATGAACAACGTTAATTTTTTACTTGACATTTATAAGGGAGGGTATTAAACTTATAATTAATAGGTGATTTCCAAAAAAGAATCTTTATTTTTAATTAAAGGTTAATATAAATGGTCATCTCTTCCAAATAAAATCAACA
>CAZXJG010000251.1:0-4126 GCA_964640985.1 uncultured Melioribacteraceae bacterium
AGTCTATTTGTAATTTGGTTTTCGGATTTTGATTTTTTAATGAACTCACTCTAATCTCTCTTCCCGCAAAAGACGGGAGAGAGAAGCATAAAAATTATATCTTCTATCTTCCGACAAAGTGCGTCGGGATCGAAATGACAAATCGTCCTAATGTCTTATTTTTCAGAAGCTCTAATATTTAAAAATTTTATTGAGTTTAGTTTATAAAAGACTTTTCTTTAATTTTAGTAATAAAAAAATTTAGGTTTTAATATTAATATTCACTCCTAAATTCGAGCTTTATTAAATTGTATATAAGAATTTCAATTTTAATGATTTTAAAAAGTTTACCGTAATGGACAAAGACCAATTACAATACTTAGTAGAACTGATAGACGACGAGCAGCAGGAAGTGCGGGAAGAAATTCTAAAAAAACTTTCGAACTATGGGTATAATCTTGAAAATGATTTGCAAACTTATAGTAACCTACTCGATAAGAATAGATTGAACTTAATCAAACCGATTATTGAAGAAAACCGTAGAAACCAGTTTTATAAAAATTGGATATCAATATTTTTTGTTAAAAACAAAAAAGAAAAAATAGAAAAAGCTTTAAGTTTGATTGCTAAATTTCAATACGGTTTGGAAAATAATTTTGAAACTTCAAATTTATTAGATGAGTTGGCAAGAGAGTTCTTTATCTATTTCCCATTTGGCGATGAAGTTGATTTGGCAAAATTCCTTTTTCAGGACAAAGGAATTACAGGAGATAAAAATGATTATTACAATCCCTTAAACAGTAATGTTGTTTATACGATAAAAAACCGTCGCGGCATCCCGTTAACTTTAGCTTTAATTTATATGCTTGTTGGATATAGACTCGATATGAAAATAGAAGGCTGCAACTTACCGACACATTTTTTTGCTAAAATTAATATTGATGATGAAATAATTTTAGTTGATTGTTTTAATGGTGGTAAGCTTATTTATGAAACGGATATTTTAAAAACAGGGAATGTTTCGGAAAAATTTGCCGCTTCGTTTTTACATGAAGATGCAGATGCAGAAACAATCATAAAGCGAATTTTAAATAATTTATTAAATGCTTATAAATCGAAAAAAGAAAAAGAAAATGAGAGTCTTTTTAAAAAAATATTGGAAGAATTTACACTTTCATATACCGATAGCAAAAGATAATATCTTTTAATTTATCGGTTTGCTGCATAATTATTCTTGCTTGTTCAATAATTGCTCTGCCGGCTTCGGTTGGTATTAAAGGTTTCTTAGAACAGTCGAAAAGCACAGCATTTAATTCGTTTTCTAAATTTTTTATTTGAACAGTTAAAGCGGGTTGCGTTACATAACAAGATTTCGCCGCAGTTGAAAAATTTCGATATCGATCTAATGCAATCAAATATTCAAATTGGTGTAAATTCATTTCTCTAATAATTTTATTTTATAATTTTATTAAAATAATGAAATTAGTTTATTATTCGCAATAAAGTATTGCTGAAAATTTTTAATAAACTACTAACGGGCAAATATTCAATATATTTTAAAATATGATTATTTTTATTAAATTTATTAATTATTAGATATATTTTTAAAAAAATGATATATCAATTGACTTAGTTTTTATTAACCATTAAATTATAATTAAAATTTAATCAATTCCTAAATTTCTAAAGTTGTGAACACACAAGTAAATCTTTTCGGTAAAATTGATGAACATCTTTCTGGATCTCCTCTCGAAAAATTTTTTTCGAATTCGGAGATTTCTTCAGATAAAAACTCTTTTAATGAGCTGCAATTTTTTGAAAAAACTTTTTTAAATCATCCATCAATAATTCTTTTAATAAATCCATTAAACGGAAAAATTGTATTTGGTAATTTAGCAGCGGCAGAATTTTACGGATATTCTCTTAGTCAAATTAAAGGGATGTCGATAAAAAAAATTAATGCGCTTTCTAACAGCGAAACTTCAAAAGAAGTAAAAAGTGCAAAATTAGAGAAAAGAAACTATTACGTTTTTACACATAAAACATCATCAGGTAAAAAGAAACAAGTTGAGGTTCGTTCTGCTCCTATTACGCTTAACAATCAACAGTTTCTTTTATTTATTGTGTCGGTTTTAAAACAACAAACCGTTAAAAAAGCTATTTTCTCAAAAAAAGAATTAACCCGACATATTCCCATAACCCTCGATACTTCATCTGAAACGGCTCAATTGACTCTTGATCTTGAATCGGTTGAAAAAAGGACAAGAGAATTATTACGTTTCAACGAAAGATTAATAGAATCGCAAAACAAACTAAAAAAATTAAACGCTAATAAAGATCGTTTCTTTTCTATTATATCGCACGATTTAAGGAACCAATTTATGAGCATATTAGGTTTTACGCAGATGCTCAAAGATATCCAAAGTGATTTTGATAAAGATGAAATGATTTTAATTTCTAATAAACTTTACAAATCTACACGAAATACATTTGCCCTGTTGGAAAATTTGTTAGAATGGTCTTCGCTTCAAAGAGACACAATTGAATTTGCAGCGGAAAAATTTAATTTGAAAGATGTTGTTGATGAAGTTATAGTTTTACTAAAGGAAAGAGCATTCCAAAAAGGGATAGACTTAATTAGTAATGTAAATAAAAATATATCCGTTTTTGCCGATCAAAATATGATTAAAACCGTTTTAAGAAATTTAATTTCAAATGCATTAAAATTCACATCACAAAACGGTAGTATTATTGCAGAAGTTGAAACCGGCGACAAAACCGTTAATATTTCCGTTTTTGATACCGGAGTTGGAATAAGCGAAGAAAATATAAAAGAACTATTCCGCATTGATAAAAAGCATTCTACTAACGGCACAGATGGTGAAAGAGGGACCGGTGTCGGATTGATTTTATGTAAAGAATTTGTTGAGAAAAACAAAGGCAAAATTTGGGTGAAAAGTAAAATAGGGCAAGGCAGTAGATTTACATTTAGTTTGCCTGTTGAAAAATCATAAAAAATATTTTGCTAAACTATTATGCAATGTCGAAAACTTTGCTTACAATTTTCATGAGAATTTTTATTTTTGTTTTAATCAAAAGATAAAGCAAATTTTTGCTTTTACTTACAAAACTTACTTCGTTATTATTAGTGTGAGCTTCGATATAAACAGAGTTTTCTCCGTTTTCATATATTGAAATAAATGTACTCTTCATAATCTCTTCTTAAAAATACTTCCGCATTTTTATTATCGAAATTTTCTTAAGAATATTTAGTGTTGATTTTCAACTTCATCTCAAAAAATTCAATCAAAATTACTGCGAATGATAATTTAGGTATATTCCAATTATTAGAGATTCCCGAAATTTCTATGAATTCAGGGGTCCTATTTTTTATAATTTCAGGAATTTTATATTTAAAGATTTTGGGAATCTGCTTGACGAAAATTAGGATTTAAAAAACATGTCACGGCTATTGGCCGAGCCTTTTAATGACATGATTTCATTTAGTTTTCGTTATCAATCGCTTAATTTTGGTATTATAGAATATTTCTCTTTTTGAATTCTCCGAGTAAATCTTCATATCCTTTGAATTGTATTGCATCCCATCCTAAAGTCTTGGCTCCGTTAACGTAATCTAAAATATCATCGATAAAAATATGTTCGTTCGAAGGCATTTTTGAAAAATCTTCAACAGCTTTATAAATTTTACGTTCGGGTTTTACAGCTCCAACTTCAAAGCTGAGAATTTGTTTATCGAAATAGATAAGAAATGGATAATTTGCCCAGCCGTATTTTTTGTGAATGTGATTGGTGTTGGAAAGAAGCACTAATTTATATTTTTCTTTTAGCCCTGGGAGTAGAGAAGTTACTTTTTTGTTCTCATTAAAAATATCCGAATAAATACGGCAAAATTTTTCACGGTCAATTTTATGATCAGCCCAATTGAGTAATATGTCTAAAAATTCAAGGTCACTTAAAGCTCCTCTTTCGTATTGTCTGTGAATTTGATAATTTTTTTTGTAAAGGTCATAGAATTTTTTACCGAGACCAACTTCTATTTTATCAAGCCGTTCAATTATTAGGTTATAATTAAACGGAATTAAAACGTTACCTAAATCGAAAACGATAACCGAATATTGTTTTTTTT
>CAZXJG010000252.1:0-1261 GCA_964640985.1 uncultured Melioribacteraceae bacterium
TAGGAGCAATTGCAAATGCCGTTGCCGATGCCATTGGCGTAAGAATATTTGAATTGCCCATCACCCCGGAAAAAGTACTGAAAGCAATAAAAGAGAAAGCTAATTGAAATGTTGTTACAGTATTAAAAGTTATTCGGCAGCTGACGGATGTTTTTTTTGTAAAGAGATTAATGCGAAATAATAATTTATTTTTCTATTGAATAAAATTGACCCCGTTAGATAATCACAATAAATTCTTTTTTTTGTTAAAATAATGTATCTAACGGGGTGAATTAGAAATTAAAAACAAACATTAGTCCATAGTCTACTGACATGAAAAAATATAATTACTCAATTTGCATTTTACAGTGATAGGAACATGAATTATTTAGGAATTGACATAGGTTCGTCTTATACAAAATATGCGGTTATTGATTCCGATAATAAATTAATTTATTCCAATATTCTCAAAACATTAAGTCGAAATAAGGAAGAGAAAGAAAAAACTCAAGATTACATATTTACCAACTTCCCAATAGATTTCGCCTGCGCTACAGGTTACGGGAGAGAACATGCTGAAAATTGTAATATTACAAAAACAGAAATATATTGTGCCTCCGCCGGCATTTCGGCTTTATATAAAGAAAACAAAACTATTGTTGATGTAGGCGGAGAAGATGTTAAAGTAATTAAAAGCGGCGAAGACGGGAAAGTGTTAGATTTTTATATGAACACAAAATGTGCTGCGGGCACGGGAACCTTCATTACCGAAATAGCCGACAGAGCTGAAATTGATATTTCTAAAATGAGTGAGTTAGCATCAAGATCTAATTTTATTAAAGAACTAAACAGCTTTTGTACGGTATTTGCAAAAACAGAAATTATGAAATGGCTGCTTGAGGATGTTCCTGTTGAAGATATTGCAAAAGGAATTTATATTTCTATCGTGAACAGAATTACTAAAATAAGAATGGACAAAGATCTGCCTATTTATCTTATTGGAGGTGTTGCGGAATATCATCCGTATTTAAAAAATGTAATGGAAAAAAAATTTAATTCAAAAGTGATTGTGCCGGATAATCCCCAATTAATTACTGCCTTCGGTGCTGCGGTATTGGCAAAAAAATATTGTGATAAATTTGTTAATGAAAAATTATCTGACACGGAAAAGTTGTAAACATTGTTTAATGTCATTTGGCTTCGCTGTCATTAAGTTGTGATTTAACTTTGTTGTCATTAAATCGTCATTTGGCTTCGCCGTCATTGACTTTGTTATTGTTGG
>CAZXJG010000252.1:1361-4095 GCA_964640985.1 uncultured Melioribacteraceae bacterium
TTGGGATGTCAATTAGATTTGTTGTCATTCGGCTTCGTCATCATTATTATGGTCTTATTTTTTTATTAAAATTAAATTGAGGGGTGTAATGAAATTAGAAGAATTGATTGTGTATAAAATGTCAATGGAAGTGGGCGAGGAAGTTTGGGATATTGTGATTAAATGGGATTACTTTTTTAAAGACACAATTGGCAAGCAATTAGTAAGAGCGGTTGATTCTGTTGCAGCTAATTTAAGCGAAGGATTTGGAAGATATCATTTTAAAGAAGCAAAAAATTTCAGTTACTATTCACGCGGTTCATTATACGAAACAAAAACTTGGCTTACAAAGTCACATAATAGAAAATTAATTTCGGATGATACTTTTGAAAATTTTATAAAGCAAATTAATACTATTGGAATAAAATTAAACAATTACATCAATTCAATTGGGAAAAAATAAAATCAAAAAATTGTTGAGCATAACTAAATAAATTATATTTGATAGTAGTAAATGACCCAAAATGACATCCGGCGGTAGCCGGATCAATGACAATCAAATGACAATCAAATGACAATCAATGACAATCAATGACAATCAAATGACGACTGAATAATTAGTATTAAAAAATATATGGGAAGATTAAACTTATGAAAGCATACCACAACAAAGAAAAAGGAATCGGAATCATCTACGATGATATGTTTCTGATTAACGGTGCAAGAACTCCGTTTGGAAAATTAGCCGGAACGCTGGCAAATATATCTCCGACGGATCTCGGCATTGTTGCCTGCAGGGCTGCATTACAAAAATCCAATGTTGATGCAAAAAGAATTGACCAAACTATAATTGCAAACATTGGGCAAAGCTCTACCGATGCTTATTTTTTGCCGCGGCATATTTCACTGTATTCCGGAGTCAGGACAGAAGTACCTGCATTAATGGTACAAAGAATTTGCGGCTCCGGTTTTGAAACAATAATTACTGCTGTCGAGCAAATTACTTTGGGTAAAGCTGATGTTGTACTTTGCGGAGGAACAGAAAATATGTCTCTTGCACCGACAGTCAGCTTCGGTAACAGAATGGGTTATCAGCTCGGAAGACCGGGCTTTAAAGATATGCTTTGGGAATCTTTAAACGATACCGCCGCCGGATATCCTATGGGATGTACTGCAGAAAATGTAGCACAAAAACATAATATAACACGCCGGGAAGCAGACGAATTTGCAAAGCTTTCGTTTGATAGAACGCTTTCGGCAATTGAAAGAGGTTTTTTTGATGAAGAAATAATTTCTATGAATTCTATGGTTTTGGAATCCGAAGGATTAAAACCAAGAAAAGTGCGGCTGCCGAGAAATGTAACTGATTTTAAAAAGGATGAAAATGTTCGTTCCACAAATATGGAGAGACTTGCAAAACTTTATCCGGTTTTTGATAAAAACGGGGTTCAAACAGCCGGTAATTCAAGTGGAATTGTTGACGGTGCAGCATCAGTTGTAGTAGCCGGTAAAGATTATATTACTTCAAATAATTTAACTACTTTAACAAAAATTGTTGCTTCAACTTCCTGCGGGATTGATCCGAAATTTATGGGGCTGGCTCCTGTTCGTGCAATAAATTATCTTCTAGAAATAACCGGATTAAACATTTCAGAGATTGGACTAATTGAAATAAACGAAGCATTTGCGGCACAGTTTATTGGCTGTGAACGCGAATTGGGTTTTGACAGAAGCATAGCAAATGTAAACGGCGGTGCTATTGCTATCGGTCATCCTTTGGGAGCTACCGGTTTAAGACTTTCATTAACAATTTCCAGAGAAATGAATTTAAGGGAAACGAGATACGGTATTGCCTCAGCATGTATTGGTGGAGGACAAGGCACCGCTATCTTATTTGAGAATTTAAATATTTAAAAGGTGTAATAAATTATGAAAGAAAACATACTTTCTGCATGGCAAATGACAGATCTAAGAGCAGAGTTTAAATATACCGAAAGTGATCTGCCTTCTTTAAATGAAAATGAGGTTCTAGTAAAAATTGCAGGCTGTGGTGTCTGCCATACCGATATAAGCTTCTGGTATCACGGTGTAAAAACCAAACACCCTCTTCCATTAACATTGGGGCATGAGATAAGCGGTACTGTAATTGACGGTCCGGAAAATTGGATTGGGAAAAACGTAATAATTCCCGCAGTTCTTCCTTGCGGAAAATGTGAACTATGTAAAAGGGGAAGAGGAAATATTTGTCGGAATCAACTAATGCCCGGCAATGATTTTAACGGTGGTTTTGCTTCTCATATAAAAGTGCCGTATCAGCAGCTTTGCGTTTTGCCCGAAAGCGTTTTAGATAAATCTTCTCTTTCACAATTAGCAGTGATAGCTGATGCCGTAACTACTCCATATCAAGTAATAAAAAAATCGGAATTGGAACAAGGAGATTTTGCCGTAGTAATAGGCGTGGGCGGAGTAGGAATTTACTGCGCTTTGCTGGCAAAAATTTCCGGTGCAAAAGTGCTTGCATTGGATATTGATGGGGATAAGCTGAATATTGCCAAAGAAAACGGTGTAGACGAAATATTTAATATTAAAAATCTTGATATTAAATCAATAAAATCAAAAGTAAGGGAAATTTCAAAATCATTGGGTGCTTCAAAATATTGTTGGAAAATATATGAAATGTCCGGTACAAAAGCAGGGCAGGAATTGGCTTTTGCTCTTCTAAGTTTTGCAGCTACTTTATCAATTGTAGGATTTA
>CAZXJG010000253.1:0-1580 GCA_964640985.1 uncultured Melioribacteraceae bacterium
AACTAATACTACTTTGTCCATTAATAAGACGATTAAAAGTAGAAGGGGCTACTTTAAGCTTTGCAGCAACTGTTCTATAACTTATTCCGAAAGGTTCAAGATAAACCTCTCTGATAAATTTTCCCGGATGGGGTGGGTTATACATATTCATTAATGATAATCCTCATAATTTACCCCGACGTTACCTTGAGCAACTGATTATGTTTACTTCCGATGATTTGCCTAAATATTTCAAACGTAACAAACCAATCAACAAATTTTCTTGCATCAGCATTTCCATTGTAGTAAGAATTTACATTATTTTTAATGAAATCGTAATTATACGGTGAATACTCCTTAACAGATTTTGAAGAAATAGTATCCAAAGTAAATTCTTTCATTTTACTTAAGTAGATGTCAAAACTTTGATTTTCTTCCGATCGATTGAATTTATTATGAACTAGCGAATATGCTCTCTTCATTAGAGGGGTAAACCAAAAAGGATATGACATATTGCCTTTTGCAAAATTATATTTCGACAATTCTACATAGTTGGATTTTAAGATTTTTTTGAATAAACGATTATTTTTTCTAATATCAACAGAAACATCTAATAAGTATTGAAGCAGGCTTGGTTGAACAAACGGCATATAACCTTTTACAAAAGCATCTATTCTCGCTTGTTCCGGGGCATAATAATTAACTAGTCGTGTCTTCAACGCAAATAAATCTAACCAATTTCCTAAACCAACTTTGTTAATCGGAGGCAAGTCTATAAATAATTTCTCAATTTGATTACTAATTCCATTTACCATTATAGTATTACAATCTTCATTAAAAATATCTGCACGACAATTAGTTAAATATCTTGAGATGTTTTTGATATTTTTATTTGCCAAATCATCTTTCCCCAAGTAGTACAATCGTGTTAAAAACTCCCTTCTCCAAATTTCTCCAAAACCACCGTCAATAATTAAGCTGTCTTGAGGAAGTGATTCATAATGCATTAACTTGCGAGAGATAAAACCGGATTCAGTTAAATACGTTGCCCCCACATATTCAACCAAATCTGATAACATATCATCTTGATTATAATTGCTATTAGAAAGTATATTGTATTTAATATTGTGATCTTTGGAAATCTTTTCAGCAATGGCACTATCCATATCTGCTTCAGTATGGAAAATATGACAATCCCAATTTTTGTAACCGTCACTGAGTAAATAAGATAAAATCACTCTCGAGTCCATTCCCCCGGATAGACTTAGTGATATGTTGGAATTATTGTTCTTTCCTAGAAGCACAATTTTTCGAAGAGTATCATTGAACTCGTTTATGCTAATATTTCTATTATTTGAAGGAATCCAATTATACTCTATGAAATTGATTTTATTATGCTCTATTTTTGCTTTTGAACCGCAACTTAGTCTGCGAATATTTTTAATAATACTTTTATTTGATATCTGATTTATTGATTTCCAACGTGAACCGAATTCTTTAAAGTCAATTTCAAAATGGTATAACTTTAAAAGCCAATCGAGTCTTGTTGAAAAATACCAACCGTTTTCACTTTCATAAATGTGAAATTCTCTTAAACCTAA
>CAZXJG010000253.1:1590-4031 GCA_964640985.1 uncultured Melioribacteraceae bacterium
AGACACCACAAAAGTGCCCATTGAGTTTTTCTAAAATGTCCGGGGATGACACAAAAATATTATACAAATCTTCTTTTGCAATTACTTTTGATGAATCCACTGAAATAGGTAAGCCACAAACAAAATATTTTATTTTTTTATTTTCCCTTTCATATAAAAGAGTGTTTTTATTACCACCAATGGCAATGTACCACTTATTATTAGCATCATTTTCAATTGCTGGTGGATGAAAATTCGAAATAAAATTAGTATTATTAGGATGTTTTGAATAATATCCGAATATCCAACTCATTTAACATTTCCTCTAGTAAACATAACGGCGCGGCAAATAACCGGCGCCCCAGAACTGCACTGCCGATTAAAATGATTACGCCAAAGTTTATGCAGTCGATGATTATATTTCACTGCAATCATTGGCTGCCACAATTTAATTTATTTATACACTGCCGAACAGCAATGAAATTATTACACTAAACTAAAGAACCGTACAAATGCCGTTTACATTACGGCGTTCGATTGATTTGCTCGTATGTTGCAGATTTATTAAAATCTATCCTTTAATTTTTTTTATTTTTTCTTTTAACCAAGATTTTATTATTTCAAAGTGGAAAGTGTTTCCTTCAAGGTTTTTGGTGTAAAACAGATTTGCCTCTTCGCTTTCACATGAAATAAAATATCCATTCATTCTTAAAAATACATCTGTTGCAAAAAATGAAATTCTTTTATTACCATCTATAAAAGAATGGTTCATTGCTAAATTTTCCATCGATGCTGCTGTCTCATCATAAATAGCTTTATAATAGCCGGATTGTGGTCTTAAAACAGCAGAGTCTGATGATTTTCTGTTCCTTATTCCAAGACTTCCACCGAATTCATCAATCAATGTTTTTTGAATTATAATTACCTCGTCAACAGATAAATATTTTTTCATTTTGCTAACAATTCACCTATGTGATAATTTTTCTTAATACTTTCTTTCAGATAATTGATCACTTCAGGATTAATATTTTCATTTGAAGAATCCCCTTCAGGTAGTTTAATGTTAAATGGAAGTCCTTTGTATTCCTCAATCAAACTATAGTAAATATTAATTGCCTTTATTCAAAAATGGAATGACCACAAGTTAATATTTTTCAAGATTCCTAATAAATTTAAAACATCATTTTTTCGCTGTAAATCCACTTTAATGTAATGATCATTGGCAGTGGCTGGTTAGGGGTGCTTTGGTATTAGCCAACACCTTTTTAAAATGCTTTTTGGTATTCATTAAACTTGCATTTCTAAAGTGCCTATTAACTTCATTTATCAATTTATAAGGACGATTGAATGCTTCTTGTGATACCTTGAAATAATCAGACAATTTCCGAATTGTTTCTTTTGAGAGTCCTTTTTGATAATTTAATATTTTAGAAACAGTACCTTTTGATAAATTTAATATTTTTACAAGGTCTTTGGCTTTTAAACTATTTTCTTCCATTAATGATTTTATCAATTCTACGGGATTAACATCTTCAAATGAATTGTGTTCAATATCCCATTTCTCAATTAAAAGAGTTAGCAGCTCTATTTCATCTTCAAAATCTTTTTTGTTAGAAAATATTAATCCTTCAAGAATCCTGCAATATTCATCGTATTGTTTTTTTGTTTTTATTATTGTGTATTTTAAAGTATTCATTTTTAACTCCTAATTCTTAATATACATTTACGGTATATTGTTTCCCTTCATTGCACAATTTAGTGTATTCCGAATGTGTTCCAATCCATTTGACAAACAAATGAGTTCTTTTTTTTCCAAAATGATAACTACAAATCATTCTATATTTATTACCGCCGATATTAAAAACGACTCGTTCTAAACCTTTACCCAAAATATCTACACTGTTAAAAGTAGAAATAATATCATTTGGTTCATTCCAATGAACCCATTTAAGAATTGAAAGCCACGATGAAAAGGCTGATTTGCTTTGACTATTTTCTTTAACATATTTTTCAATTGTTTGCTTTTTTATCAAATGTGTTTTCATTGAAATGAAATATACAAAATAGTTTCACATAAGGAAACTATAAATTTAATAAAATCTGCTAAAACCCAACGGCGTGGCTTTTCACCCAGCTTGCCCCGATGCTATTTATCGGGGTCCGCCCCGAACTGCGATTTTGGATTGAAAAACAACTGCCAAAAATTAGTAAAAACTTTATTTAACTGTACAAACTTTAACTACAATTTATCTTTGCAAAACCAAACTTAAAAATACTACAAAACCCGCACCGTTTCGGCGATCGGGTGGGAAAGCTGGTTGAACTAAGCCGCAAAGCGGCAGATTCTCGAGCTAACCTGAATTACCAAAAATAACGTTTACTTTTATTACAAATTATATATTTCCGGTAAATTTAACAAACACAATTTATAAACAAACCGGAGGTATATAATGTACACATCA
>CAZXJG010000254.1:0-1262 GCA_964640985.1 uncultured Melioribacteraceae bacterium
TTTGAAAATGGTTGGTTAAGAAAATTTATGAAAAAATACAGATATTGGTATAAATGTCCTGATTATTTTGGTGACCCATATTGGTGCACAAATCACGACAATGGTTGGGTCTTAGATCATATAGAATATATGGGAATTTATGAAGTGTATTCAAATTAAGAAATTATAATTTAATATAAATTCTTTTAATAAAGAATTCCGTTATGAAAAAGTTATTATTTTTACTCATTTTATCAACATTTACATCCTTATTTGCACAATCCAAATATTCATTATCGTTTGAACCGGTTGCGTTATTTAACCAAGATGGGGATACGGAAACTTTTGGATTATATAATTTGCAATTTTCATATATAAATATGCAGGGCAAATCATTTTTTATTGAAATTCAAACCGGTGTTGTGCTAAATGGTTTTACACCGCATTTTAATTTATATCTTGGCGGTGACTTTACTCGTTTTTTTATAAAAGCCGGAATTGCCAAGTTTTTCAATATTGCACCGGGGCAGGCTTCCGGTCCTGATTTTGGAGATATATTTTTACCGTCAATAGTTGCAGGAGTTTATATAAAGAAGAGATTTTATTTTGAAGTGAATTATATGTTGGGACTTGTAACTTTTGGCGTTGGATATCAATTTTAACTACCGAATTTAGCTAAGTGTTAGTGAAATATTCGTGTATTCACGGCAAACGACAAGACACGAATTACACGAATTTACACAAATGTTTTAGAAATTTTTATTTACTATTGTTAGTTCTTCCTTGTGATATTTTTTTTGAAAATCAATTAACTGCAGCCTTTGTAATTGCCGGAGTAATAACTACTAAAACTATGCTTTGTGAAAATGGATAGGTGTCGAATTTTTAAATATTTCAAAACGAAATTTTAAGAAAAACTTAAGCGGGAATATTATGGAATCAATTATATTAAATTTTTTCTTCGATTTTGTTTTTGTATCGGTTTGCCCGGATTTGTGGAAAATTCGCGAAAAACTAAAGTAAAATTTTTGATAGCTTTTAATAAAAAGACGTTGTATTTGTTTTGGTGTTAAATTGTTTAATTTTATAGTTGGATGAATTGCATCGAATAATTCCCAATTTTTATTTAGCAAACGGTTTTCGTTTATCACTTGTTCGTAAAGTGCTGTCCCGGGAAATGGTGTTAATATTGAAAATTGAGCAATTTCCGGTTTCATCTTTTTTGCCCAATCAATAGTATTTAATACCATTTGTTCAGTCTCATCAAAATCGCCTATTATAAA
>CAZXJG010000254.1:1272-4012 GCA_964640985.1 uncultured Melioribacteraceae bacterium
TTATAAAGCTTGCGTGAATTCCGATACCATATTTACGTAAAATATTTATGGCTTCAATTTGTTCTTCGTTTTTTATTTTTTTACCGTAACTGTTTAAAATATTTTCATTAACACTTTCAAGACCTAAAAAAATTCTATATGCGCCGGCATCAGCCATTCGTTTAACCATAAATTCATTGTTGGCTATTGTATCTACCCGGGAAAAACACCACCAGATTATATCCAATTTCCTCGCTTCTAATTCATCGGCAAAGCGGATTACTCTTTTAGGATTTAGAGTGAAATTATCGTCGACAAATGCAAAAGCTTTGTAACCGTATTGATTATGTAAAAATTCAATTTCATCTACAATAGATTTCGCCGTACGTGCCCGCCATTTTAATCCGCCGAATTTTGACGAGGAACAAAAATAGCAATTAAACGGACAACCTCGACTGGTAACTAAATTAGCAAAGGGGATATTATTTAGACTGCATTTGTAGTCGGTTATCGGCAATAAATCTCTTGCAGGCAAAGGGAGATCATCTAAATTTTGCGGTGGCAAAGCATCGCTATTGCGGATAATTTTACCATCGTTTAGATATGAAATACCTAAAACATTTTCTAAATTTCCGTTGTTTTCTAAAGTATTTAAAAGATTTAAAAATATTTCTTCGCCCTCACCTCTAACTATGAAGTCAACTAAACCTGTAAGCAAAGCTTCGTTGTCCATAAAAGTAACGTGATAACCCCCCATAACAACGGTTTTATTATGCTTTTTTACTTCTTTTGCAATATTAAGTGCGGCAGGATAACGTGGAGTATCGGCAGATACTCCAATCACATCAAATTTATCTAAATTGATTTTTCGTAACGATTTTTTGTTTGTGTTTAAATCTATTATTCGAACTTTATGTCCGGCTTCCCTGGATACTGCGGCAATGTAAGCAAGCCCAAGAGGAGGCAATTGTGTTTCTAACTTAGCATAGAGGTTAGATGCAGCAGGGCTAATTAATAATATATTCATATTCCCTCCGGAATTTATAGAACACACTTTTTCTGCAATAATTCAAATAAATTAATAAAACACCTTAAAAAGGAAACTTTATTTTCATTAAATAAATAACTTTAAGTTCCCTTTCTAAAAGTGTCCGGAATAAAAAAACTTCCGCACACTATTAGAAATAGTCTAAAACATGAATTCCTATAATTTATTTTCCCTATACGGAAAAATTAGTTACTTACTAATTATTTTAAAAGAACACCAACTTATTTTCACTTTAGTTTATAATATAAAAGTCGTTTTGTTGTTATCCATTTTTTTCAAGTAAATTTAATTTGAAATATTTAGTTAGCCAATTCATTTTCATCAACTAATATTTTCTCATTTTCTTTAATTTTATCATTATGCTGTTTATCAACACCATCACCAATAAATTCTTTTTCCCAAATATCATCAACTAAGGCTGCAAAGCGTTTATCATAATTTACCAATCCGTCATAATAGGCTTGATCTCTCATGGCAATAGCTGCATCGGCATCAATAGGTTTGGCATTTGTTTCGATAATAACTTTACGTGTAAATTCATAATGATCTCTTATACCGCAAGGAGTAATAAGATTATGAACATCTTTACCGGATTTACCATAACCATAATTAACTTGCCAATTACGTATTCGTTTCATTAAATCGGATTCCAAAGCATCGTTAATTGTGCCGCCATTTGCATAAATATCTTTAATATTATGTTTCGAATAAGGATAGAATACACAAGGTGCAATATTACCGTTCCATTCTATGTAAATATATCCGCCCGGTCTGCCTCCTGCTAAACAGCCGCTTGAATATACTCCGCCGTTCCAAAAGTCAGGTAGAAATACTTTTTTATCGTGAATAATATGTTTTTCTTTTTCAAACATCCATTTTCTTTGTTCGGGTGTAATCATCAAATCTAAGCTTTGACTTCTGCCGATGGGCATATATTGGAAAATCCAGCCGTAAACAGCGCCTTGCTCATCAAATAAGAAATCGACAAATTCATCAGTCAATATTTTTTCAGCGTTATTTCTTGTTACTGTAACTGAAATACCGAATGGCACGCCAGCTTCTCTTAAATTTGCCATAGCTTCAAGAATTTTTTTAAAGACTCCCCGTCCACGTCTTTCATCGGTATCTTCCTCAAAACCTTCAACCGATATTGCAGGTGTAATGTTACCTACTTCCGCCATTGCCCGAGCCATCTTTTTATTGATAAGAGTTCCGTTGGTGTACATCAGAAAATAATTATCGGGGTGGTCGCGGCATAAATCAATTATTCCCTTGCCTTCTGATTTCCACAATGTTGGTTCGCCGCCCGATATAACTGTGAAAAAAGATCCCCACAAATTAGTTTTTTCCGTGATAATTCTATCAACTGTTGTGTAATCAAGTTTTTCGGTAAATTCTCCTCCGCTTGCTGCGTAACAGCCGGTACATTTTAAGTTGCATTTTTTACCAGGACTAATTGTAATAAAGCCCGGCGGTTCATAACCATATTTTTCTTCAAATTTTTTGGTTTGATGAACTTCGTTTTCTAAAAAAACTCTCCCTACAAAAATGTTTAATATTTTTTTTCTTACAGATGGAGAAATATTTTTACTCGTTAAAGCTTTTTCGAGTGTGCCGACTAAATTTGATAGGATTGTGTATCTTTCATATCTGATATCTTTTGTGTATTGGCTGTCTTCTTCAACAATTGTTTTGTACATATACTTGCGTGCA
>CAZXJG010000255.1:0-3961 GCA_964640985.1 uncultured Melioribacteraceae bacterium
TTCGCGAATTCGCGGCAAAAAAAACAATAACAAATTATGAAGAACATTCTAATTGTAATATCCGGTTTAACACCACAAATAGTAATTGAAACACTATTTGTTTTATCGATTGAAAAGGGAATTTTAATTAATGAGATATTCGTTATCATTATTAAACGCTGTAAAATGGTTTTAGCTGAAAATTGAAATATATTTAAGCCGCCAATTCGCGAATTCGCGGCAAAAAAAACAATAACAAATTATGAAGAACATTCTAATTGCAATATCGGGTTTAACACCGCAAATTGTTACTGAAACTCTTTTTGCTCTCTCGGTTCAAAAAAAAATAACTATCGACGAAATATTTGTTATTACAACTAAACGCGGAAAAATTGTACTTGAAGGTAACGACAAAAGCAGTGCAACACCAAAAGCTAAATTGAAAATTGAAATTTCAAATCTCTGCAGTGATTACAAAATTAAAGTACCTAAATTTACACTAAAGAATAATGTAGTTACTGCCGAAGAGGAAACTGTCGAGCTTTTTGACGTGCAGACTGATAAAGATAATATTCTCTTTCCGAATAAAACGGCAAACTTGATAAAAAGATTAACGAATGATTCGAACAATGTAATTCACGCTTCACTTTCCGGCGGACGTAAATCAATGTCGGCTCACCTTGCACTTGTATTGTCTTTGTTTGCACGTTTGCAGGACAAGCTTTATCATGTTTTAACTTCCGAAAAATTTGAATTTAAGAATTTTTATCCTAAAACAAAAGAAGAAGAAAAGGCACTCACAATTGCAGAAATACCTTTTGTTAAACTCCGCAGCCTTAATGCGCCTTTGTTAAAAACCGGATTGTCGTATTCCATGCTTGTAGCTGAAACGCAGCTGCGATTAAAATTTTTGACTGACGATACTAAATTAGTATTGGAATTAAAATTACATTCCATAAAATATAAAGACAAAACTACAAATCTTTCTCCTGTTGAAATGGGAATTTATCTTTTATTTGTTGAAAATAAAATAGCTGAAGACAGCGGAATCAGAAATAATGAAATTTGTTCAATTGAATTTGCTCACAAATTAGAAAACATATTAACCGAAAATTTTCATTATTATATTAACGAACAGAACAAGAATCATTGGTCAAAAAAAGGATTAACACCCGAATATTTTTTAGCATCAAAATCCAAGATAAATAAAAAACTTTCTCCCTTATTCAGCGAGAATGAAATTTATAATGAATTTAAAATAACTACAAAAAGAGTTTACGGGAATTCATCCTACTTTATAAAAGCACCCAAAAACAAACTCGGAATAAATTACGAGTAAATACAGTAAAATCCGCCAATTTAAAAATATTTTATTCGCGCATTAGCGGCAAAAAAATCGCTTTAACAACAAGGTAAAGTGTGCAGAAAGTTAAATAATAATTTAGCCGCGAATTAGCGGCTATTTTTTTTAGAAACATTTCAGCAATGTTTCTTTTGTTTTTTACAAGTGTCCATTATCCCATTTTTACAATGTAAATAAATAATTTTTTAATTAAACAAAGGTGATTAAAAATGTTTGCATTATTGACAGATATTGTTATCGCAGTAGTAGTGGTTGTAGTGAAAGAAGTATCAAAAGAAATTGGAGAAGGACAACTATTATGAAACAACGCCTTTATGTTTTTTCCGATACGTTACTTAGAAGGAAACAAAACACGCTATTTTTTGAAACAATGCAGAATGAAGATAACGAAGTAACTGAATTCAGCAAAGAAGAATATTTTTTAAACAACAACGATTATTTTCCTACCGGGGATAAAAAATATATACCCGTTGAAAACATCGATTCAATTTTTGCAGTCGGTTCGGTTCGTTTTAGCTCGCGGTTCCTGTATTTTTTATCCCAAAACCACATTCCGCTGCACGTTATAAGCTATCGCGGTAATTATGCCGGCTCATTTTCTCCTGCCGAAAAAGCAGTATCCGGCTCCCTTCTTATGCAGCAGGCTGCCTTCTGCAATAATGCTGAAAAAAGACTTTTTATTGCAAAACGTTTTATTGATGCATCGGTTCATAATATTTTGGCAAACTTAAAATACCACTATAAGCGGGGCAGAAATTTGAACGAATATATTGATAGTATAAATGACATAAAAACAGAAATTTTTACGTGCAGTAGCATACACGAGCTAATGGGAATTGAGGGTTTTTCCCGAAAAATTTATTACGAAGCTTGGCGCGAAATTTTTAAATACCCAATTGCTTTTTACAAACGAATTAAAAATCCGCCCTCCGATATGATTAACTCGCTTATTTCTTACGGCAATTCCATTGTTTACGGTATTTGCCTCAACGAAATTTACCATACACGCCTTTACCCTGAAATCGGCTTTGTTCACGAACCCGGAGATGCTAAACTTAGTTTATCCTACGACATTGCGGATATTTTTAAACCGCTTATTACTGATAGAGTTATTTTTAAAGTTATTAACAAAGATATGATTTCCGAAAAAGATTTTATTACGCGTAACGGATTTTGCCGTATTAAAAAAGCTGCTAAAAAAATATTTGCTCAAGAATTTGAGAACAAAATAAACACAAAAATTGCACTCCCTAATTTAAGCAGAAAAGTTTCCTATAAATCGGTAATTAGGCAGGAATGTTATAACTTAATTAAACACTTGAAAAGCCAAACTATTTATGTCCCATACAAAACAAAATGGTAAAAAGCAGATTAAGAAAATGTTTTACGTATTAGTTTACGATATAGCTTCGGTTAAACGATTGCCGAGAGTACTTAAAATTTGCCGCAAGTTTTTGTATTGGATACAAAACTCGGTATTTGAAGGAGAACTTACCAGAAGTCAATATCTTGATTTGAAAATACAATTGACAAAAGTAATAAACAGAAAAGAAGATTCCGTTATTTTTTATGCCATACGCAATCCTCAAGTTGTCGACAAACAAATTTTAGGTAAAGAAAAAAATGAAATTAGTAATTTTATTTGAATTTACGTATTTTTTAAATTGTAAAGTTAAAAAAAATATGGGATCGACAATACACATATTAAACCTTATAAACAAACAATATACTTTATTTTTAGCGCGTTTTCACGTATTTTAATCGAACTATATTAGAATTGAAACACCTTTTTTAAAACCAGTGTAAAATACCGCTAATATTCATTTTAATCGAACTATATTAGAATTGAAACTAAAAGACTGTATTTCGTTTGCGTCATTTTCGGATTTTAATCGAACTATATTAGAATTGAAACTGTCGTTGAAAAAAAATAACTCTATACCAGAATTATTATTTTAATCGAACTATATTAGAATTGAAACTCATTTTAATCTCCTTAAAATAAATCTATTAAATAAATTTTAATCGAACTATATTAGAATTGAAACGAACCATTGCTGATTCTCAATGTAAATTTTCATTTTAATTTTAATCGAACTATATTAGAATTGAAACATTGTCTTTCTTCGCCTTTTGAGAATATTTTAACATTATTTTAATCGAACTATATTAGAATTGAAACCTTTGAAGATTATTTGTTTTCATCTTGTTCCAAAAATATTTTAATCGAACTATATTAGAATTGAAACACCTCGTTACCGTTGCGTTTTGCATATACACGCTGATATTTTAATCGAACTATATTAGAATTGAAACTTATCCTCTCTCTCTTTTATAGCCCAGATCAAAATAATTTTAATCGAACTATATTAGAATTGAAACATTTGTAAAAATAAAAAGTAGCTGCCTTTTTTACACCATTTTAATCGAACTATATTAGAATTGAAACCTTTTCTCCACGTTTTTGTGTTCCCAAGATAGGAAATAGAATTTTAATCGAACTATATTAGAATTGAAACATAGAATGAATTGAAACACCGAAAAGCCACAATGGATTTTAATCGAACTATATTAGAATTGTCCCGACAGATATTTGGAAACTATTTGTTTAATTTCAAA
>CAZXJG010000256.1:0-3940 GCA_964640985.1 uncultured Melioribacteraceae bacterium
GGAAATTATGCATTGACTAGAATATCATTTATTGATTCGTTAACCGGTTTTGTTTTAGGCTCAAAAGGGCTAATTCTAAAAACTGTAGATGGCGGCATAAATTGGGAAAAAATGTTTTCTCCCACAAAGAATTTACTTTATGATATAAATTTTATTAACAAAAAAACCGGTTTTATAGTCGGGTGGAAAGGAACAATTTTGAAAACAACCGATAGGGGAATAACCTGGATTAAAATTAAGAATTTCACGAATAAATATCTTAAATCAATCGATTTTCTGAATGAAGATATCGGTCTGATTGTTGGTGGAAATTTAGTTTATAGAACTGATAGCGGGGGAAAATCGTGGGACAAAATAAATATAAGTGAAGTGCAAGGTTTTCAAAAAGTTAAATTTATATCTAAAGATGTTGCTTTAATTGTCGGCGGCAAGGGAGCAATATTGTTCTCTTTGGATAAAGGTGTTTCCTGGAAACTTTTGGATTCGGGTACTTATGCTAATTTCAATGATTTGTTGGTAACAAAAAATAACGGAATTTTTGTTACGGGAGTAAATGGAACTTTACTCCATTTGAATTAACCGATTAACATTAATTTTAATAGTGTAAACTGTTATTATCAATGCAATCGATTATTTTGTATTTATAGGTAATTAAATAAGTTACATAATTTGTTTGATGTAGAATGTATGTTCGATCATCTCATTTCTTACTAAAAGATTACATTTAATGATAACCGATAAAAAAATAAAACGTAATATTTTCTTTAGTCTCTTAATATTTGTTGCAGTTGATATTTTTTTACAATTTGTTCCGTTAACAGATGTGCTTTCTTATGAATATTCGGCGGTAAACGGAATATTATTTTCTTTTTTAGGGGGATTAGTATTTCTTTATATTTTTAAAAAAGGGCGGCAGAATTATTTACATATAAATAAATTTTTAAAGGAATTTTGGCTGTACCTAATTATTTTAATAATTTTACCCCTGATAGTTTCAATTATTTCAACGGTTATCTATCAAAAATGTCCAATTTATAACGGAATATCCTTTTACATTGTTATTGCCATCCCTTCTCTATTTTTAGGTTTTACGTTAGCAATTTTATCAATTTCATTAACAAAAAAATATTCATTCATTTTTTTCTTTGTTTTTTATGCATTGTTAATTCTTGCTCCCATATTGGAAATATATTATCGTCCGCAAATATATTTTTATAATCCGGTAATAGTTTATTTCCCCGGTACAATGTACGATGAAGCCATTGCCATTACTTGGGAAATGATATTATACAGATTGATTACAATAATGTTTATGATAGTTGTTATTTGGTCTGCATTGAAAATCAGGAAATTTTCTATAAATAAAAAGATTATCTATTTAATCAGTCTATTTGTTGCAATATTTTTATTTTTTGGATTAAAACCGATATTCGGGTTTTCAAGTTCGGAAAGCACTCTTTATAAAGCTTTGGGTAAAAAGTATTCTACGAAACATTTTAAAATAATTTATCCTTCATCGCTGCCTGGGAAAAAGATAAAATACATTGCTTTTGAACACGAATACTATTTTAAAGAAATCTCAAAATTATTGAGATGGCAGCCGGAAAGAAAAATAACATCTTATATATTTAAATCGAGGGAGCAAAAAAGAAGACTGTTTGGAGCAGGTAACGCTGATGTTGCGAAACCTTGGATGAATATGATATTTTTAAATTACTCCGATATTAATCAAACAGTAAAACATGAATTGGCTCACCTGTTCTCGGCTCATTTTGGTGTTTCGCCATTTAAGTTATCGGCCGATTTTAATCCTGCTTTATTAGAAGGTTTTGCAGTTGCTGTTGAAAATAATTTTGATAATTATAACATAGATTACATCGCTAAATTGGCTTATGATTCGGACTATAAATATCCGATAAAAGTGCTTTTTAGCGGCTTTAAGTTTTATACACAAACACCTTTAATATCATATACTTATGCCGGTTCTTTTATAAAATATCTAATGGATAAATACGGAGTTTCAAAATTAGAAAAGCTTTATCATACATTAAATTTTTATGGAATTTATGATAAAGATCTTCTAAAATTATCTGATGATTACTACAAATATTTAAAAAGTATTCATATAATCGATAACAAATACAAAGCACAATTATATTTCGGTACTGTTCCGATATTCAAGAAGTTTTGCTTGCGATATGCAGCAAATCAAATTAAGAATGCCCGGAGCAAGTATAATAGAGGATTATTTTCAGATGCAATGAAATCATTTAAAAAGGTTTATTATTATTCAAATTCCTTTCCGGCATTAATGGGATATATAAATTCTTTAATTAAGCTTAATAGAAATAGAAAAGCGTTGATGTTGTTAAAACAAAATATTGATAAGTATTCACATTCGGCTTATTTATTCAGTCTCGAATTAAAGTTAGGCGATATTTTTGTACGAAACAATAAAATTTCTTCTGCCGATTCTGTTTATAATATACTTTTAAATCAAAATCCAAGTAAACGATATGAAGCGATAGCAAAATTAAGGTTGTCTCTTACAGATAAAATATTAAAAAAATATGTTTTTGGTTCTCCCTTTGATAAATATGAAATCATTTTAAAATTCGTAAAAAGTAATTCGCCGTATAATTTAGCTGAAATAATGATAGAATTATCAAGATACCTGCAACAAAATTATTCTGATTTTATTAGTAGATTTGTAAATGAAAATCGAAATAAATTTAAGCTTTCGGCAAATGATTATTTCAACTTATCGGTTTATTCGGCAGAAAACGGAGATTACTCTACCGCTTTGAACTTCGCTAAATTATCAGTTAAATATTTGCAAAACGATGCTAATGCAGGAGCATATACTGAAAATCTAAATTTAATGAAATGGATTTTTCAACACAGTCAATTAATGGAAAAGGTTAAATAACTAAAAGATTATATTTTGATAGAACTAAAAACACACATTGAAAAAATTAAAATAATTTCCGTTATAAAAGAATTTGCGGATGATTTTGGAGTTCAAGTATATCTTGTTGGAGGGTACGTACGTGATCTTATTTTAAAGAAATCCGTAAAAAAGGATTTTGATTTTTTAGTAGTAGGAGACGGTCCTGATTTTGCAAGTAATTTGGCAAAAAGTTTGGGAATTAATGAAATTGATATTTACAAAAATTTTGGTACGGCACATTTTGTTTATGAAAAATTAAACTTGGAATTTGTCGGAGCACGGAAAGAATCTTATGCCCGAAATAGTAGAAATCCTAATGTAAATATTGGAACTTTTGAAGATGATATTAAGAGAAGAGATTTTACAATAAATTCAATTGCGGTTTCATTAAATAAGGATAATTTTGGAGAGGTGATTGATAAATTTGACGGTATTAAAGATATAAAAAAAAGACAAATAAGAACTATTTTAGAACCAATTAAGACTTTTAACGATGATCCGTTAAGGATAATGCGTGCATTTCGATTTGCGGCTCAGCTCAATTTCAATATTGAGGAAATAACCTTAAAAGCGGCATCACAAATGGCAGAGAGATTAAAAATAATTTCTCAAGAAAGGATTACCGATGAATTCTTAAAAATATTATCTTCTCCACAACCATCTATCGGATTAAAGTTGATGTTTTATTCCGGTGTATTAGAAATTGTTTTCCCGGAAATTTCAAATTTGGCCGGTGTTGACCAACGGAAAGATTTTCACCACAAAGATGTGTTCCTTCATACTTGTAAAGTTGTTGATAATATTTCACAAAATACCGATAATCTTTGGCTGAGATTTGCGGCTTTAGTACACGATATAGCAAAGCCGGCTACAAAAAAGTTTATCGAAAATGTCGGCTGGTCGTTCCACGGACATGAAGAATTGGGAGCAAGAATGATGAAGCCGATATGATCATCAACCCTACTTCCCTGTCCCTATCGAAACCCTGGA
>CAZXJG010000257.1:0-1248 GCA_964640985.1 uncultured Melioribacteraceae bacterium
TAGATGAAGTTAATATGGACCCTGTCGTATTCAGATGGAAATATAAATTGGATGAAATAATTGTATAATATAATATTGCATATATACTTATGGAACGGTGTACTAGTGTATTAGAACAAGAGATACGTTCATTAAGTAGGTTATGGCATAGCCATCCCTGGGAAGGTATCAGCAAGTAAAAAAAAGGACACGGATAAAAAATCAGATAAAGAGTTACTTAAATTTTTATGGACATCAATTACCGGGAAACAGTGAAATGCAGCACTGGTCAAGAAGATTTATAGAGTACTTGCGAACCTTAGAATTTAACTACAATATTGGTAAAGAGCAGTTGGATATTTACATTGAAGAATTATTAGAGATAAGAGGGAAAATATTACAAATTCTAAAATCACTAAAAAAATACTTACAACAATACGACAAATATTATATTATAGAATTATTAGAAACAGTTCCAGGGATAGGCTTTATAATCGCTACAACGTTTTATTTGGAAATAATGGATATAAAAAGATTTTCAAATAATGAGAAATTTGCGAGCTATATTGGTATAATACCGGCAACAAGTTCTAGTGGAGAGAAGGAGAAAGTATTAGGTTTAACATTTCAATTTAATCGTTATCTTCGTTCACTACTAATAGAGGCAGCTTGGGTGGCAGTGAGGAAAGACCCGGCTTTAAATGACTTGGACAACCTAATATAGACCCTTTCTACGGTTTTCTTTATTGTTCCTCCTACCTTTAAGAGATAAACTCTGATATTATCAATTTGCCATTTGTGTGCTTTTGTGTGGTTAGTTTCTTTTATCATTTGCTTGATTATCAAAAACATTTCATAGGTTATGCTGCTTATTATCAGCCTCATAAAGTTTGACCAAAAATTATGGTTTGATAATCTATCTGAAAAACACATATTTTTCAATTCCTTTATCCTGTTTTCACTGGCATCTCCTCTTTTTACATAAAATCCAAAGTAAATTTCTCTTGCTTCTTCTTCGGGCATATTACTGACAAAATCTCTAACACTCATACCTATCCCAGTACTTTCAATTTTTGAATAACATTGCTGTTGGGCGTGCCAAGAACCGGCTTGATACTGAAATGATATAAAATGTTGATGTTTTTCCCCTTTTGACAAATATAACTTTCTAACGGCTTGTTCTGCACGTCGAACCCTTTGCTTTAACACATACTTGCCAAGCCTACTGCATATAATAACGTTTCTTCGTCTGCTAACTCATAAAAAGGC
>CAZXJG010000257.1:1258-3925 GCA_964640985.1 uncultured Melioribacteraceae bacterium
GAATAAAGTGGCCCTTGACAGATGTTTTTCCCCTTTTGATAAATACAATAATCTAACGGCTCGTTCTGCACGACTAACCTTTTGCTTTAACACATTATTACTTGCCAAACCTACTGCATATAATAACGTTTCTTCATCTGCTAATTTATAAAAGGGTGCATTACTAAATCCGCTATCTGCCCGAATAATTATCTCTATATCCGGATATTTTGACCTTATCCTTTTTACTATTCGTTTAAGTATCGATACATACCATTTATTTGAATGACTGTTACCCGGTCTTAGAACAGGCATTATTATTTGTCCGGTTTGACCATCGTGAAATAATAGTTCGTTATACATAAATTGTCCATAATATCCGTTGTAAAGTGATAATTGCTGCTGACCATATGTAGGATCATCGGTTGCATCTATGTCTATAATTACTCGTTTTCTTTCCCCTATAGTTTCTACATATCTATCTAACCATCCATAAAGAATTTTGAATATTGTCTCTTTATCAATGCTGTTTTCAAATCTCGATATAGTCGGTTGTGAAGCTAATTCTCCATCTAATACGGTTTGGATTATTGGATCATCTCTTAAATATTCTGCATCATTGGCGTCTTCATAGCCTTGCATCATCAAGTATACTCGCTGCTTTAGTATCTTTTCGTAACTGTGTTTTACCAGATTCTTATCTCGACTATCTGGAATAAAACTACTTATGTATTTGATCAATTTGTGTTTGCGCTCTATCTTTTCTGCTAACCTGTCCCTTCGGGAAATGACTGGAGTGTCTGAACTGATTTCTTCGGCTGAAAAATCCAGTTTATATTCTTGGTTTTGCTTATAAAATATTGTATTTTTTATGCTCATCTTTGGGTGTGAAATATTTATTATTGATTTTATTTAACTTATTCAAATATAATATTCTACACCCTCTTTTTCTTGTATATTATGAATTATTCAGGTTAAACAAATTGAATATTCTACCGACATAATATTTAAGTCCGAAGAAAAATTAGATATTCTCTTTCAGCAGTTACTTAACTATTGCAACAATACCGTCGTACCGGAAAATGTTATGTCATTTTTAGGAAAAAAGTTATCTTGTAAACAAGCCGGTAGAATTCAAAGCAGTTGTAAAAGAACTTATAATGGGTTCCGTATAAAACATCAATGCGGATTCTTAACAGGAGTTACCCCGAAATTTAAGTACTTCCGAAGTCCAATTTCAACTGGTTATCCACATCAATCCGCATCGTGATCACTTTTTGTGGTGATCTCTTAAAAATGGCGCTTAATCCATCTCCTATGGCATAGTAATGAAAACTTGGGATATCAAATACTCGTTTAGCCTGTCTTAAAATGTGACCAACCATTATTTTTAATTTTTGCGATCCATCGAGTACTGATGTAATAAAATAAAAGACTGCAAGTAACAATGCTATTATGTTTTTTAACCGTACATATTTTAGTACTCTAATATTTTCTAAATCATAGCTCTGTTTTATGAATCGGATTGTTTGTTCAATTGCCCATCTTCTAATATAAGAGTGTAATATTTTTCGTAGTACCTTTATATTCTTCCTTAATGGTTCGGTTGTTAATAACATCATCGGTTTTTTCCCAAATCCTTTGACCACCAATATATATAAGTTTACTCCCGGATTTATTGGCAGTTTTACTTTTCGATATCCGTAACTAATATTATATACTTTCTCTTTCCCATCTTCTTCTCGTACAACTGTTTCTTGATATGGGCATCGTGTTGATTCGGCAAGTTTTAGTGCATTGTATTGTTTCTTATTATATATCAGATTCCGTGTGCCGACCATACGGATTATAAACCTTTTCCGGCTCAAATAAGTGGGATCTTCCTTTAATATTAATAAATTTGAATACAATACGTCTCGATCTCCTCCACGATCAATTATCCATATCCCTCGATTTGAACTTTGGCGACTTACCATTTCTATTGCTTTTATTATCTCATCATTTTCACTCTTAAATTCCGGTGCGTTCTGTGAATATAGATCTGAATATAAAGGCGTTATTTCAATACTATCAACTTCTGCAGCTATTACTTGATTTGTCCAGTAACCGTTGACTATTTCACCACCCTGACTTCCATCTCTAACTCTCGCTATATACTCCATCTCTTCTGCATATTGCTTCCGGATATCTCCTAAGTCTAATATTAAAAGTGTATCATTTTTTATTGATTCAGAGGCCATAGTATATTGTATATTAAAATGAATCCTTTCCCACAACTCTTCCTTGCCTAACTGTCTGCAATACCTTTCCTCAATCTTCTTGAGGGAAACATCTGTTTGAATTCTTCTGCCTATTTCGGTTAGCATTACTGACTAGGAACTTATTATTCCATAGATTGCTTCAGAGATAAATCGCTGAGCTGTCTTATCGATTTTGTTTGAAACATACCCCGAAAATTTGTTAATTTTATGGTGTATCTTTGATGCAATATTACTGTAATTCATAAGCGTTCCTTTTTTTTGTTGAAATTTGAAGGTTTCACAAAGATAGGGCGCTTATGGTTACTTTTGCAAGAACATACCCCATTTTTTATTAAGGTAGATGTCTTTTACTTCAAGGCAATTACAGTTTTATCGGTTAAATGGACCGCTTTTTTTAATTATTTTTGCTATTTCACTTGCTCTTGCA
>CAZXJG010000258.1:0-3919 GCA_964640985.1 uncultured Melioribacteraceae bacterium
CGGATTACAAAAATTACAGGCGACAAAGGGAAACTCCCTAAAATAATTGAGCATAATACAGCTTCGGTTTCGTTAGTTTCAATGTTAAAAGCATTGAAAAGTAATGCCGGCTTTGATATTGAAATTAGAAAAAATATGCCTTTGAGCAGCGGATTGGGTTCGAGTGCAGCAAGTGCTGTCGGCTCTGTTGTGGCGCTTAACGAATTACTTGAAAAACCATTCGATAAAAATCAGCTTCTTGATTTTGCACTTATAGGAGAAGCAGCATCTAGCGGTACAATTCATGCCGATAATGTTGCTCCTTCTTTATTGGGCGGTTTTATCCTTATTCGTGATTATGAACCTGTGGATATTATCAAAATCCCTATTCCCAAAAAATTATTTTGTACTATCATTTATCCTCATATTTCAATAAATACCGGAGAAACGAGAAAATTAATAAAAAAAACAATTTCGCTTGAAAAAGCCCGTAAACATTTTGGAAATGTAGGTGCTTTAATTGCCGGATTATATAACGGTGATTTTGCTTTAATCGGACGTTCCATTGTTGATGAAATCTCAGAACCTGCAAGGAAGCATTTAATTAAGGGTTATTCTGAGATTAAATATGCGGCAATTAAAGCAGGTGCCGTTGCGTGTAATATTTCCGGTTCGGGACCATCTTTGTTTGCATTTAGTGATTCAAAATCAAAAGCGGGGGAAATAGGTGCTGCTATGCAAAAAGAGGTTGAACGGTTGAAAATTAAAAGCACTGTTTACATATCTAAAATTAATTCGGCAGGAACAAAAGTATTAAATTAATACCGTAACTAATTATTAAATCTAATGTAAATTAGCTGCCAACTATTTTACCATTTGCACGCACTGAATAGCGTGAAGTTTTTCCCGAATTATCCCTTTTATTTTCTGCTAATTTAAACCTATCAATAATATTCTGTAAATTTTCCGTCAATCCGTATAAATCGTTTGCGGCACCGCTTAATTGCTGAATACCTTGTGTATATTGTTTAGTAACATTGGTAATCATATCTACATTGCGGCTGATTTGCTCGCTGGTTGCGGCTTGTTCTTCATTAGCTGCAGCCACTTGTCCAATTAAGCCTGCAACATCATTTGTATGCTGAATAATTTCATCTAATGCATCGCCTGATTTCTTTGCTAAATCTCTGCCTTCTTCAACAAACTTTGTGCCTTCATCCATTGCCTTAACAGCCTCGTCAGTATCTTTCTGAATCTTCTTAATCATATCGGCAATTTCTTTTGTAGCTTTGGTTGTTCTTTCGGCAAGTTTTCTGACTTCATCTGCAACAACAGCAAATCCACGTCCTTGTTCACCCGCTCTAGCGGCTTCAATGGCAGCGTTTAAAGCAAGTAAATTTGTTTGGTCGGCAATCTCATCAATTACTTGAATAATTTCACCGATTTGGTTACTACTATTACCAAGAGTCTCAACAGTTTTAGCAGCATTTGAAACTACGTTCGCAATTTTATCCATACCTTTTACAGTTTCTGAAACCACTTTACCACCTTCAACTGCCTTAGAACCGGCTTTTTGTGCCGTATCGGCCGATCTGCTTGCATTTTGAGTATTTTCCATATTTGTTGCAGCCATTTCTTCAATTGCAGTGGCAACTTCAGAAGTTTGTGCTGTTTGTTCGGATGCACCTGCTTGCATTTCTTCTGTACTGGATGAAATTTTGGAAGCAGCGTTTCCCAACAAATTTGCACTTTGGGCGATATCGCTAATTAGTTCATTCAAATAATCGATAACTTTATTCATGTTATCTTTTAATTTTGCATATTCGCCTTTATAATCTCCGTGCATTTGATAAGTGAAATCACCTTTTGCTAATTTGTTTAATACATTCCCAGCTTCAATTATAGGGGCAACCGAAGCTTCTCTTATTGAGTTAATCGCATGAATTACTGTTTTCCAGCCTCCTGAGAATTTATTTTCGTCACCTTTTATCGATAGGTCTCCTTTAGCATTTGCTTCCAATATTTTTTCAGATTCATGAAGAAGATCATCAATAGTATCAACTTCTTTATTGAAAGCATAAGCAAGTTTATCTTTTTCGGAAGCGGGAATAACTTTTTCTAAATTTCCATTAGCAATATTTTCAGCGGCTTTAATCTTTTCTTTTTGAGCATCCCGTAACTTTCTCATAGCATCAGCAACTAATCCGAATTCATCTTTGGAATCATGATCGATATGAATATCATAATTACCTAATGAAAATTCACTTAAGGATGCGACAAGTTTTTTAATTGGATCGGCAATTTTTGGTGCAAGCCAAAAGGCTCCGAACATAAAAACTATTGTACCAACCAACATACCTATGACAATTCTCCACAAAGATGCTGAAGCACTATCTTCAACATAAGTGCGCAAAATTTTTGCATTGGAATCTAATTTTTTTACTATTGAATCGAATTTTGTGACTAATTTTGCTCCGACTTCTTCACCGGAGGTAGTTGCTATTACGGTTGCGTAATCATAATTTTTTGAAGCAGATGCACTAACAATAGCATCTGCAACTACATTTTTATAATTTCCCCAAATATTTTTTACATCTTTTAATTGCTTTTTGAGTTTTAAACTAAAATCATTTTTATCAATAGTAGAAAATGAATTATCAATTTCAGATTTATACTTATTATAATTTGTTATATTTTTCTGAAATTGATCTGCAAAATCTTTCATTGAGAACTTTAACATAATAAATTGAATTTTATTGAAATCAGTATAAATTTTTGCTATTTGCGATTGCGGGGTAACATAACCTGTAAATACTTGTTTGAAATTACCTCTAAGATCGACAATCGTCCTAACGTCATTTATCACAATTACAGCTGAAATAGCAGCTATTATAAAAAAACCTAATTGGATTTTTCGTACGAACTTTAAATTTTTTAAGTATTTAAAAATATTACCAGATGAAGTCTGATTTCCCATTTTTTTACCTATAAACTTTTTTAGTTTAATTTAAATTGTATTGCTAAAGATAATTTAACTTTAACGGGTACTCCTTTATTTTTACCAGGTGTAAATTTTACTTTTTTAACGGCACTTATAGCTGCTTCGTCACACCCGGCACCAATTCCTTTAACTACTTTAACGTCATTAACATTTCCATTTTCATCAATAAAAGCAAGTAAGTAAACTTTACCTTGGACCCCGGCTTGTTTGGCAATTTCGGGATATGTAATACTTTTGTATATTGCTGCTAAACCTCCTATTGGAGAAGGCATAACCTGTGCAAACGGTAAATATTGTCCCCCACCGTTTTGTTGAGCCATTGATGCGGGTATGTCAGCATAAAAAAATATTGAAATGGCTATAATAACAATTATTTTAAAATGATACCATCCTTGGTTTTTTAAAGACATTTTTTACACTCCTTATGTTTTAATACTTTACAATCTATTATCGGAAATATTGTAGAAATATTTAGAGTATTTAATAAAAAACATTTTTAAAAAAATTAAAGCGGAGTTCACAGTAATAAAAGTCGATTTGAACCAAGATCTCCGAAATCTTTAAATATAAAATCCCTAAAATTATTAAAAATAAGATTTTTGAAATTTTTGGCTTTGCTATCCTATTGGAAGAGATTTCAGGAATCTCTATTTTATTTTTCTATGTATTTACTTAATTAAAAATTTTAATAAGTTTATAGATTACAAATATTATTAATTCATGTAATAATTCAACTAAAAGCAAGAGCTTTCCCGTTGGGATGGCTATGCCATAGCCTCATAAAGCCACTGTTATGGACTAAAGCCCGGATAGTTGGGTAAATTATCTAAACCCCGCCATAAATGGCGAGGTTATTGAAGTTCAGGCAGGTGTAACATAAGTCAAACCTAAATTGAGCGATTTATTTATTTAACGAGTGAATATCTGATTAAGAAGATA
>CAZXJG010000259.1:0-3890 GCA_964640985.1 uncultured Melioribacteraceae bacterium
TAAAATAATTATTGGCAGTAGTTTTTCAGTTCGGCATTGTGGTTAAGGGCGGACCCCGATAAAAAACATCGGGACAAGCTGGGTGAAAAGCGACGCCGTTATATGCCTGTGAATTTTTTAATGTATATGAAAAATATGAGTAAAGTTTATATCTTTGTTTTTAGAATTTTTTAATTTGGAAAATCTTGAAAATAGAACAGAACATATTGCGATTAAAATATTTGCTTAAACTGTTCAATATTTCAGTTGATGAACTGCTTCAGAATATAAGCGAAGGTCTTAAAAAGCCTATAACTGAGGAAGAAATATTTGCAAAAGAGATAAATCTTAGTCATTTAAAACGCATTGATAAATTTTTTAATAAAGGGTTACATTATTATCTGGATCCAAAAACTCCTGAAACTTCTAAAGAAGCTAGTATTTTTTTTAGGAAACAACGTTTTAACTCAGAACTTAATATTGGGGCAAAGAAAGTTGTTAACCATTTTGAGGAATTTAAGATTTCTCTCTCTGCAATAGCCAAGTTGGCTGATTTAGAATTGTCTAGATTATTTCCGTTTTACAAACTTTCTGATGATCCCAAAATTGTAGCCAATAAAGTTAGAGAAGATTTATATCCTTCATTTACTAATAACCTCAAAGAATTTTTAAAATCAATTATATCAAAATTTGCTGAAAACAATATTCTAGTTTTCGAATTTGTAGAAAATTGGAACAAAAAAGAAAAAGCTAATATTGATGGTTTCTTTTTAAGTCCGAATGTAATTGTATTAAAACGACAACAACGATTTTTTAGAAGGGAAATATTTACTGTAATACACGAACTTGGTCATTTTTTATTAAATGAAGAAGAAATTGAAAAACTTGATTATGATTACTTAGTATACCAAAATTTATCTTCAGTTGAAAGATGGTGTAGTGATTTTTCTTTTTATTTTCTAGCTGGTGAATATGCTGATGTCTTGGAAAAAATACAAAGAGCGGAACCCCAAAATGATTACCACTTTGATCTTATTGAAGATTTATCAAGAAAAACACATCTGAGCAAGATAGCACTTTTTACTAGGCTCCTTTTACAAAATAAAATCTCCCAATCTAATTATGATAAAATTCGTAATGATTTTGAAGAAAATTACAAAGCCAAATTAAAAGAGGAGCAAAAACAAAAAGAACTCGATAAAGAACTTGGCATAACACGTAATGGTAGATCCCCGCAACCGATAAAATCTCCATTACTTATATCAACTATTCAAACTGCTTTTTATGAAGGAGTATTAAACGAATACGAAGTTTGTAAACAGTTAAACATTAAACCGGAAAAAATTGGTGAATATATTCAATGAAAGTAGTAATAGACACTAGTTCATTATTATCTTTGGTGCGTTACTACTTACCATTTGACAGAAATAATATTCTTTATGATTTTATCAAATCTAAAATAGAAACAAAAGATATTTTAGTTTTAGATAAAGTTTATGATGAATGTTACTATACAGCTAAAGGAATAGTTGTTAATACGCTAACATATCTAAATGAAAAAAAGAATCAAATTAAAACAACCGATCTGCTTCCAAATCAAAAGTTTTTTAACCAACTCGAAAATCAATTTATCAATGGTTCTATAAAGAATAAACTTTCAGATGTAGAATTTGAGGAAAGAAAAAATAATTTTATAGATTCAGCAGATGCAAAATTATTATTGTATAGTTTAAATAATAAAGATGAAGAAGTTATAATAGTTTCAGAAGAAACTGAGGCAGTTAATGATAATAAGGCATTTAAAAAACTACCATCTATTTGTAAAATTTTGGAATTAGAGATTATGACTCTTCCTGAATTCTTAGAAAAATCTAATGGAATTAATTTTGAATTCAGATAGTATCAAAATCAGTTATTTTACTTTTTTTCTGCATTTAAAAATGACTTTCTAATATACGATAAAAGGCATATAACAAGTTGCTCAAAGCGACAGCGTTTGCGCTTTCGGCATTTTTTCAATTTTAAGTTTATAGCACCGTATCGGCATTGCTGTTAAGCATTTTGTGTGTATAAAAGTTTTTTGTAAATATAAATTTTGATAATAGATTCGGCAATGTTGTTCGGGGCTGCGCTTTAGCAACCACGCCGTTATGTAGCTAATCCAAATATTGCAAAACATTAATGGTAAAAGTAAAAAATAGGGTGTATAGATGTTAAAAAAAATAGGCAAATTAAAATTATTTATTGTATTCTTTTTGATTATAGTAGGGATAATCATTTACACTTCTATTTTTCCAAACAAACCTCCCAAAATTATACTTGATAAAAAATATCAACCTATCGAGTTAAAAGAAGATGTAAAATTTTTATTTAAAAATTTAGAAGAGATTCATCTTAATCTTTATATGTTTACTGATAAACAAGTTATGGATTCAATGGTTACAAATGTGGTGAATAAGTTGAGCGTTCCTATGACGGCATTTCAATTTTGGGAATTAGTACAGCCTATTGTTGCAAAAATTGGTGATGGACATACGTTTTTACGTTTACCTTATTCATATCGGAAAAGATATTTGAATAATGGAGGCAAAATTTTACCGATGGACATATATATAAATAACAATCATATATTCGTAAGAAAAAATAATTCTTCCGACTCAACATTATCGGTGAATTCGGAAATACTTTCAATTAATAATATTGAATCTAATAAAATATTAAAAAATTTAAGAGAGTATATTGGTGGAGCACTTGTCGCATTGAAAAACAATAATATTATGCGGTTCTTTACTTACTATCTATGGCGGCGTTATGGTTTCGGGGAAAATTTTGCAATTAAATATATTTCATCAAAAAATGATAAGTATTATAATAAAAATTTCTCTGGGATTACTCTTAAAAAATTAGAATCGTTAACTCCGCGTGTTGCCGGAAATTATAAAAAGTGGACATTCAAAGTATTGCCAGACAAACAAATTGGAATATTTGATATAAGGACATTTGCCACATCAAAAGAATTTGACGAATTTGCGAAATTCTTAAAGTCATCTTTTGCTAAAATTCAAGAATTGGGCATACAAAATTTGATAATTGATGTTCGAAATAATGGTGGGGGTGAATCTAAATTATTAGAAAAACTCATCGACTATTTGACAACTAAGCCTTGGGTATCTTTTTCCAAAGCAAAGGTGAAAATAAGTCCCCAATTAAGGTCGAATATGATACCTTGGTATTTAAGGTGGATCCCAATAAAACCATTTATTAAACTATTTAGTTTTATGTACACTTCCGTAGGTATAGAAAAAGTAGAATTTGATTCTCTTAATACTAATATTATTTATGCATATTCAAAAGCAAACGAACTTGAAAAAAATCCTTTGAGATTTCACGGTAATACTTATATCCTTATTAATAGCGGCTCATTTTCTGCTTCTGTTATTTTTGCTGCTGTTATGAAGGATTACCATTTTGCAACGTTGGTTGGTGAAGAGACGGGAGAATTAGCAAATGCTTTGGGCAATAATTTCTTTATCGTACTACCTAATACTCATTTGCAAGCAAGTGTTTCAAGTGCAATTTCATATAGGCCCAGTGGCAAAATAACGGGCCACGGTGTTATTCCGGATTTTACGGTAAAAGAAAGTTTAGCAGATAGGAAGAATGGGATAGACGCTACTTTGAAATTCACAGAAAATCTTATTAGAGAACGATTAAAAGGAGCAAAAAAGTAAATTAATATTTAGTATCTTATTTCTAATATTCGTGTATTTTTTGGCAGAATATTTTTTAATTTCTAATTTTTAATTCTGCTTTATGCAGGTTAGGCAATAATGGCATAAGTGGAAAAGTAGCGCTACATAACGAATAAGGTTAGATTGTGAGAGCGTCTTTTGCGAACCACAATCTGAACC
>CAZXJG010000260.1:0-3880 GCA_964640985.1 uncultured Melioribacteraceae bacterium
TATCAAAAGAAAAAATACGGGAAATTTTCACTTATTGATTTGTATTTTTCACACAATCTCTAAAACCAATGGAAATATTATAAATTCTGAATAATTTTTTGTTAAAACGAATACAGTTATTCAACCAAATTTATCGTTACTTCGTAAGAACAAAAGAGGAGCTTAGTCAAAAACTAGATTATACCTTGGTAAGTTCACCCCACTGCATTTTATCGGGCTTCGAGATCAATCCTTTATAACGTTATGTTGCGCTATTGTATAAACATTTCAGTAAGTACTTTATGTAATTTCAATCGTGTTCTTTTATTTATCACATCTATTTTTTTAATAAGTCTAATTTTATCAATGGTTCTGATTTGATCTAAAACTATTTGACCTTGTTTAGATTGGACTTGACAATTAATTCTTGTCGGATAGTTTTTTTGTGAAGAAGTAAGTGGGGCAACAATGACAGTAGAAATATTTTTATTCATTTCATCGGGAGAAATTATTACACAAGGACGTGTTTTTTTAATCTCACTTCCAATAGTTAGATCTAAATTTATTAAGTAAACTTCATATCTTAAATAGTTCATTACCAAGTCCACTCTCCATCATCCCAAGAAGTTTGATTATGTAATGAATCTTGATCTAAAAGTTGATCATTATTATTTTTCCCCATTTTTTGAAAAGCTAAATTCCAATTTTGTCGAACTTCAGATAATGATTTGATGATAATACCATAACTTTTTACTTCTAACTCGACTTCATTTTTTATTCCACTTTGATCAATAATAGATTTAGGGATTCTAATTCCCCTGGAGTTTCCTATTTTAATAACTTTAGTAATCATTTTATATTCTCCAAATAAATGTAAATACAATGTAATTACTATATATTTAGAAGTCAAGTTATTTTTTAGCAACATAACGCCTAGCATCACCGGTAAAATAAAGTTACAGAGCGAAGCGGCGCAGCTTTATTTTGTCCGAATGTATGCATTTGTTAGGTTTCAACTGGTCTGACATTGCTTATTTCATCGTTTGTAAATATCCTTGAAATCGCGATAAAACGCAATCCCAGTGGAATTTCTAATGAAAAGCTCGAACCTCTGCCTTCCGAGACATCAACCGTTATATGCATACTTTTATAATATTCAAACTGATCTGATGCCATATAAAATTTACAACCATGGATTTCCCCAAGACAGACATCTCTGGAACCAATTAAAAAGTCTCCTTTTTCAAAACACATAGGTGCCGAACCGTCACAACATCCACCACTTTGGTGAAACATGAGTTCACCATGCTTTTCCCGCAATTTATCTATAACTGCTTTTGCTTTATCCGTAACCGATATTCGTTCAACATACATACTGATGCTCCAATTTAAAAGCATGGGTAGTCCATAATGGACTACCTATAATTCAATAATATGTTTAGAAAAATCCTAATGGATTTTTATCATAAGACATCAATACATTCTTGGTATGACGATAATGATTAAGCGTCATTTTATGAGTTTCCCGTCCGATGCCAGATTTTTTATACCCGCCAAATGATGCATGAGCGGAATAATCATGGTAGCAATTACACCAAATGCGACCCGCTTCAATACCTCGAGACAATGTCTGCATTTGATGAACGTCGCGCGTCCATACGCCTGCACCTAAACCATACAATGTATCATTGGCAATTTCTAAGGCTTCAGCTTCATCTTTGAATGTGGTTACACTTAAGACAGGGCCAAATATTTCTTCCTGGAAAATACGCATTTTGTTGTTGCCTTTAAATACCGTTGGCTTGATATAGTAACCATTTGGATAAGTTACATTATTAAACTTCTCTCCACCAATCAGTAACTCTGCACCTTCCTGTTTACCAATATCGATATAATTTAGTATTTTTTCATATTGGTCATTAGAAGCCTGTGCGCCCATCATAGTGCTGCCATCAAGCGTATCACCCATTTTTATTGCTTCAATGCGTTTTAAGCACCTTGCCATAAATTCATCGTAGATACTTTCCTGAATAAGTGCTCGTGATGGACAGGTACAGACTTCCCCCTGATTAAAAGCAAATAAAACTAATCCCTCAATGGCTTTATCAAGAAAATTATCATCTTCGGTCATAACGCTTTCAAAGAAAATATTGGGCGATTTTCCGCCAAGTTCAAGTGTAACCGGAATAATATTTTCAGAGGCGTATTGCATAATCAGACGACCCGTCGTTGTCTCACCGGTGAATGCCACTTTTTTAATGTCGGGATGTTGAGCCAAGGGTTTTCCCGCTTCTGGCCCGAAGCCATTAACAACATTGAGCACCCCATCAGGCAAGATATCTGCTATCGCTTCGATCAGAAAAAGTATGGAAACGGGGGTTTGTTCTGCAGGTTTGAGAACCACACAATTGCCTGCCGCCAATGCAGGTGCTATTTTCCATGTCGCCATAAGAATAGGAAAATTCCAGGGAATAATTTGACCCACAACGCCTAGAGGCTCATGAATTTCCATAGAAACCGTATTTGCATTAAGATCGGCTACATCACCTGATTCTGCACGTATAACACTACCAAAGTAACGGAAATGATCAACCGCTAGTGGAATATCTGCCGCCAAAGTTTCTCGAATCGCTTTACCATTGTCCCAAGTTTCTACAATTGCCAGTTTTTCTAGATTTTCTTCGATACGATCCGCAATCTTAAATAAGAGATTGCTTCGTTCGGTGACGGATGTTTTCCCCCACTCCTTAAAAGCCTTCTTTCCAGCTTCAACAGCAAGGTCAATATCTTTACTGTTGGATCTGGCTACTTTTGCTATCACACTCCCATCAACAGGTGAGATATTGTCAAAATATTCACCATCAACAGGTGCAATCCATTGCCCTCCAATATAATTTTCGTACTGATTTTTAAACTCTGGTTTTTGATAAGACATAATATCCTCCTTATATTCTACTTTGCATACCATCATTAAAATTATCTATAGATTCCCCGATGGCTTAAGGAACCTAACGGCGTTGCCGATAAGCCGTCCGCCCTACTTGTCCCGCTTTTCTTTCGCAGGAAAACAGCAATGCAACATTACCCGACAACTTTTTATTTACCTCTCCGCCGTCTTTCTCCGAAGGAGTAGCTTTGCCATTGGCGGACTAAAATATTTTTTTTATAATTAAACTACTGTTAAACTACAATTTTAAACGAACAACGTAAACCTTAAAAATATCACTGGCATAGAGCCATCCCTTCGGGAAAAAGCTGCACTGTGTCTGCGCTCGAGTGGAAAAGCTGGTTGAATATTTATAAATACTGACAGATTAAAAGAACTTCCTATAAATGCATTAAATTTAAATTTCACCTTAGAAACTTCATGTGATTCAGTATAAGGTTGTCCAGTAATAATAGACCAATGTTTTGATATGGTATCCCAATTAAGAACTAAATCCATTACTGATAATGCAATAAGAGACAAACATGTAATTGTTCTTTTATTAGTTTCGTGCCCAGCAATTACAGTTACAAAATCATCTATATCTGACCCTTTTTTATCACCCATATTTAAAAGAGCATCTTGAATTACATATCTTGGGAAATCAATCCTCCTACACCTAACTTAAAAGATGATGAGTTTGGAAAGAAAGCTCCAGTATTCATCGTAATTGAAAATTGAGATTGACTAAATAGAAGTGTTGGAAAAATGATTAAAAGGATTGCGACTAATTGTTTCATTGGAACCTCCTTGAATGAAATTTAATTGTTGTTCTTAAAAAATAAATTTAATCTTCAGAACTAACAGTGCAAAAAAATAAGCATCTACTTTTTAAGAAAAGTTGTGTTACAGATTATTATAGCTAAGGGGGTGGAATAAAATAAGTCATTGATCTTAAATTGCTAACTTGTTGTT
>CAZXJG010000261.1:0-3874 GCA_964640985.1 uncultured Melioribacteraceae bacterium
TTGCTTTTCACCCAGCTTGCCCCGATTTATCCCGACATTTTTTTGTCGGGGTGCTATCTATCGGGGTCCGCCCTGAACTACAATATTAGATAAAAAGACAACTGCAAAAAATTATTTTAAAATTTATATAACCGCACACTGTTAAATTACAATTTCCAACGAGCAACGTAAACCCAAAACATTACAAAACCCGCACCGTTTTCGCAGCTTATCCCGGTGTTTTTTATCGGGATGTATTTTATCGGGACTTCGAAATCAATTCTTTATAACGTTAGGCTTACGTATTGCTGCTTACAAATCGGATCTTTAATGTTTTGCCAAGAGTCTCGGCGTATCTGTTTAAGGTTGATAACCTTATATCTTCGGCATGATTTTCAATTCTTGAAATTACTGATTTCTTCGTTTTTAGTTTTTCTGCTAATTCTTCTTGAGTAATCCCCGAGTCTTTTCTCAACTGACGCAAGATTACGCCTATTTTGAAATTTTGATATCCGATTTCATAATCTTTTGCAAATTCGGGGTCACTCTTTTTCCTTTTCGCTATGTATTTTTGTAAATCACTCATAATTTTGCTTTCCTTTTTAAATAATCAATTTTTCTTTCTTCTGCTAACTGAATTTCTTTTTTCGGAATTTTTTGAGTCTTTTTTACAAAACCGTTAGTAAGAATAACAAGGTTGTCTCCATCAAAAAATCCAAGTAATCTGAATATACTTGAAGAGAAAATTACTCTCACTTCCCAAATATCATCAGTATTTATCAACTTCTTAAAATATTGTTTTGGAACAATTCGGAATTCTTCAATAATTTCAAGAACCCAAGTGATTTTTTGAACCTGTTTACCGGAAAGAGAATCAAGAAAATCAACAATCGGAGATTTTCCGGAACTATTTTTGTAAAAATTGACTTTCCTCATAATTAAAGTTAGCAAATATGCTAACAATATCCAAGAAAAATATTCCCATGTAATCAATAAGAAAATTTAACGGCCACGCATAAGCCGAACACTGGTTTAGCAATTGCATCACCCATTAATCGAAATGCTGCAACCAAGACCGACAACTTGATTAGCATGTCGGTTTCACATATACATTAGCCTGCTTTTCCGATGTACATCAGAATTTTCCATTCCCGCCTTCAGTGAATCACATCCCTCTTTAATTATAGATTTATAATTAAAAAAATCCCGATTTAATTCAAAAAGGAAATATACAATTTTAAGTACCCAAAATTTTTCTGCCACCGAGTGGTTAGTGACAGCAGTGAAATACAATGGGGTAAGCCTAAACTTACCCCTTAATTACTATTTTGTTAACAGCATTTTCTTGCTTGAAACGTATCCGTTTATTTTAAGCCGATAAATGTAAAGACCGCTCGAAAGGTTATTTGCATTGAAAGTAACACTATAAAAACCGGTATCCTTATATTCGTTTACTAAATTTGCAACCTCCCTCCCGAGAATATCATAAACTTTTAATGAGACAAAACCAGGCTTTTTTAATTGATATTTTATTGTTGTACTTGGATTAAAAGGATTAGGATAATTGCTAAGCAATTTTGTTTTAGAAGGTAAAAGATAAGCTTGAGTTGTGCTTTTTACCATACTTGGTTGAAGCGGCGGAATAACACTTCCTCCAACACTAACATAAAAAACACTTGAAGTAACGGTAGTATTAGTTGCATCGGTAACATCACATTTTAATTGAAAATCCTCATCATCGCTTCTTGTCAAGGTTTGACTATCTGAACCTAACTTAAACCAATATCCATGAACCGGTTTTAAGGGCTGTATTCCTGTCTTTGTTGCATATAGTCCACTACTCGGATATTCATACCACCATTGATAATGATACGGTGGAGTTCCGCCGGATGCGTTTGCCGTCCATGTCCCAGTCTGTCTGCTGTTAAGATATGGTGATTTACTGCTAGAGGTTGTGGCGGCTGTGGAAGAATATCAGCTTCTTTTGCAAATCAATAAAAAAGACCGGCTGTTGAACGGATTGCTTGTGGAGTGATTTTATTTCTAATGTTTATTAATTGGTTATCAGTGAAACTCGATGACATATAGGTTGGTGCATCTAAGTTACTTAGTTCGATATTATTTAAAAAGACCACCCTATGGCTAAATCAAGAGATGGATATAAACGGGCTTTCTCACCTTTTTGTAACCAATAATTTGCTTTAAAATTACTTTCAATATGAAACCCAAAATCGAAGCGAAACAAATAACCCAAACCTACATCAAGATATAATCCATCATAATTATGTTCATATGTAGAAAAAAGAAGCCCTAATTCATAAGTATAAACCAGAGTGTTTTTTTCTTCACCAATTGATTTCATACCTATATTTATACTGTAATCATCAAAAGCAAATGGCCAAGCCAATTTTGAAAATTTTATAAAAGTCTCAATTTTAGGTGTAATAAAATAACCTGTACCGGCATAAAGCTTAAAGGGAGGAAACTCGCCACCTAAAAAAACATCTATTTTTTTATAGTCCTTAGAGTTTTTATTAGTTTTTTTTAACTCATTTTTACCATTTTGTAAAGAATCACTAATTGCAGTTCCACCATTGTCTTGACATAATGCCAGTTTACTACTCATAAGTATTATTAACAAAAGTATTGAGATAATAAAAGATACATTTTTCATGAAATCCCCATAATTTAATTTTAAAACACAATTTCAATAGTTAAATATTCTTTCGTACAATTATATAAAACCGGATGGAAAGAAGTTGAGTATTATTTTGCATTTTTAACGCCATACATTTTCTCAAGTAAATATAATTCACATTATTAACCTGTACAAAATACTTTTTCTGATTTTTATTTTTTCTTGACTATTGAACGGGGGACATGTTTCAAAATAATAATATTTTACCTTAATCCAAAATTAATTCATTTATAATTAACTTTGTATAATTGTATTTTATTTTTTAAGTTAAAATAAATTTTTATGAAAAAGTATTTAAAGAAGATAATAAAATTCATATTTGCATTTATTGTAACTTACACTCTCTATACGGTATTGGTTTTGTTATTATTAAAATGGGTCGACCCTCCCGTTACATCATTTATAGAGCAGAAATCTCAAAAATCTTCTTTAATATTTTTCGACAAGTTCAATTACAAACAAAAATGGGTGCCTCTTAATAAAATTTCAAAACAGCTTGTACTTGCCGTAATAACATCTGAAGACCAAAAATTTTTAGTACATTCCGGTTTCGATTACGAACAAATAGATAAAGCCCTTAACGAGATGGAATCGGGCAAACGTTTAAGAGGTGCAAGTACAATTACACAGCAGACAGCAAAAAATCTTTTTTTATATCCGGCTAAAAATATTTTCCGTAAAGCATTGGAAGCTTATTATACTTTTCTAATTGAAAAATTTTGGAGCAAGCGCAGAATAATCGAAATATATTTAAACACTGCCGAATGGGGAAAAAATATTTATGGGATTCAAGCGGCTTCGAATAAATATTTTCGTAAACCTGCCGAAAATTTGAATAGCGAAGAGGCATCGGAACTTGCCGCCGTATTACCTTCACCCACAAAACATTCGCCAATCAAAAACGATTCGTTTTTAGAACGCCGAAGCAAAAGAATAATTGTAGAAATGCAGATGCTCGGCGGCGTCAAATACATTAAAAAACTTTACGGCAAATAATTAACTTTCCTGCTCGTTGTGAATAAAATTTTTATTACAAAAGCTCAGTCTACAACTAAATTAGAAACCTAATTTTAAATCTCTTATATTTGTATTTTATTTTTTAAATAATGGCGCGTTCGTCTAGCGGTCAAGGACGCCGCCCTCTCAAGGCGGAGATCACGGGTTCAAATCCCGTACGCGCTACAATAACTTTTTCAA
>CAZXJG010000262.1:0-3870 GCA_964640985.1 uncultured Melioribacteraceae bacterium
CGTGCCGGATAAGAAATGAAAAACGAAATAATCATATACCAAGCTAATGAGCTTTCTACTCGATTGGAAGTACGAATAGAGGAAGAAACGGTTTGGCTTACGCAGGCACAGATGGCAGATTTATTTCAAACGACACGAAATAATGTAACTTTTCATATTTCAAATATCTTTAAGGAAAAAGAAATGCTATGGAATCCCGCACTACGCATAGCCAAGCCGTTATGTTGCATAATGACCAAAAAATTCAACTAAAAAAGTCATTCGAATATTTGCAAAAACCAAATAAAGTACTTATATCTGTACTCGAATAATAACTTATAAAATATAAAAGATAATGATTGCTGCAAATTTCACAGAATTCAGGACTGAATTAAGAAAATTCCTTGACAACGTTGAAAACAACCATGAAACGTTAATAATTAAAAGGAAATCAGGAAAAGGGACCGTTATGATTTCTTTGGACGAATACAATTCAATTATGGAAACAGTTCATTTATTGAGTTCCAAAGCAAATGCTGACAGGCTTTATGAGTCAATTCAGCAAATGAGAAAAGGAGAAATTGTAAATCATGATTTAATTGAAGACTAATGAAAATTACTTTTTCAAAAAATTCAGGGGAAGATTATGTTTCATGGCAGAAAGAAGACAAAAAAATATTGAAAAGAATCAATCAATTGATTAAGGACATTCAACGGACTCCTTTTCATGGAATTGGTAATCCGGAACCTTTGAAATATGACTTATCCGGGTTTTGGTCAAGGCGAATTGAGAGAGAACACAGACTTGTTTACCAAGTTTTTGATCAGGAAATATTGATTTATAGTTGCAAATATCACTATGACAAATAAATTACGCAGCATAACAGCACCTCATACACCATAGCCGGGTTCATTCTTCGGTATGAATATCATTTCCTAAAATACTTGGATTAACAAATCATGATATAAATGCTTGTGAAGAGATATGGAATTTTTTTAAGCAATTAGAATGATTAAGCACAAACGTACAACAATGTATATATACGTATTGTAAAAGATGTGGACAAAATACAGCACATGGATATATACATCGGTGAAGGTGGATACGTTCATTCATTATGTACAGATTATGTTGTGCTGAGAATAACTCCATCGATAAAAATTATTACTTTATCTTCTTTTAACTCTTTTTCTAACTTTTCGTATAAACCATTACACGAGTGCTATTATTTTTATTAAACATTTTGCAAATAATTTCGATGATAAAAATATCGGAATAATAAGTACAAAATAAAAAAGGATTTTGATCAAAGAAATAAGATTGTAAAAACAAGTACAATTTACAGCTATTCAATAACGGATAATTAGTGTGGATGGTTTGTTCTCTTAGTCTCAAAATTTGGAGTGAGTTAAGTACAGACGTGCAAATTTATTAGTTATTAAAAATAATTTGGCAAGAGCTAAGTTGATAAAAGCATTTTCAAATAATTAAAGAATAAAGTTTCAATTTGGAGAGTTAAAATTGCATTCTACTCAGTTAATAATGAAATCATTTCATTTAGGAAGGGAATTATGCGTAATATTATTAAAAAAATCAGTAAATCATTAACCCTGAAATCTCTCGTAGTTTATATGTTAAGTGTTCTTGTTTTAATGTTTCTTGTCTTAAAGATACAATCATCTTTATTATCTAAAAATTTTTCGGTGATTGAGAAATCCAAAATTGAAAAGTTAGGAAACACTATAGCTGTTGCAAGTAGCGTTCCTATGAATAATTCTAACTTTGCACTCTTTGATAAATTTGCTTCGCAAATCTTAAAAGATGAAGATATTGTCGACGTCATTTTTAAAAATTCAGATGGAAAGATACTTAATACAAAAGAAAAAGTCGTTGAAGCAGAAAAATCCAATATTGAAAAATCATCGAAAATAAATAAGTTTACATTCCCAATTTTAAGAGAAGGATCACAAATAGGGACTCTGGAAATTGATACTATAAATAAGAGTATGAATGCGATCCGCTCAAATCTGCAATTTAAGATTGGTTTTGTATTTATCATCAGTCTTATCGTTTTTATTTTATTATCATGGTACGTTTCAAAAAAATTCATTGTTTACCCATTAAATTCTATTTTATCTTCAATCGAAAGGTTTAAAAAGGGAGAAAAAAACATAAAAATTGAGATTAAATCAAATGATGAAATTGGAATTTTAGCTGATACAATTAATAAAATGGAAGATGAGTTTGGAAAAAATATTGAAGAAATAAAATTAAAAGGGGCTGAAGCTGAAAAAACGATAGCAGAAGCGCAGAAAAACAAAGAATATTTAGATAATGAATATAAATATTTAGAAAGGAGTACCAATACAATAATAGATGCAATGGAAAGATTCTCACAAAGAGATCTAACTGTTTCTATTAAAGCCGAAAGAGATGCAGGCGAAATTCATAAACTATTTGAAACATTTAATAAGACAGTACAAATAATAAAAGAAATAATAAATCATGTTCGTGATGCAGTTGAATCTACAGCCAGTGCGAGTAGACAGATATCTTCGAGTACTGAAGAAATGGCTTCGGGCTCACATGAACAAAGTGCTCAAACTACAGAAGTAGCCGGTGCAATAGAACAAATGACGACAACTATTGTTGAAACATCAAAAAATTCCGCTGCGGCGGCTAATGTAACAAGAGAATCGAGTGATTTGGCGAAAGAAGGCGGTAAGCGGGTAAATGAAGCAATAGAAGGGATGAGAAATATTGCGGCAGTAGTGAAAGAATCTTCCCAATCGGTAAATGATTTAAGGGGTCGTACCGATAAGATAAATGCAATAATACAAGTAATTGATGAAATAGCAGATCAAACTAATCTGTTGGCATTAAATGCAGCAATTGAAGCAGCGCGGGCAGGTGAAGAAGGGAGAGGTTTTGCGGTAGTTGCCGATGAAGTCAGAAAGTTAGCTGAAAGAACAACAAAAGCCACTAAAGAAATTGCCGGAGTGATAAAATTAATACAAGATGGAATGCAGGGAGTTGTAAAACAAACTCAACAAGCGATGAGTGAAACGGATAAAGGGATAAAACTTGTTGAAAAGGCGGGTGATGAATTAACTAAAATAATAAAGACGTCGGATAAGGTTTCCGGTATTGTTGACCAAGTAGCTGCAGCGAGCGAAGAACAATCGGCTACAGCCGAACAGATAAGTAAAAACATCGAACAAATTAGTAGTGTAACCGATGAATCGGCTTCCGGGGTTCAGCAAATAGCAAAAGCGGCTGAAGACTTAAATAGATTGACGGAAAATTTACAGCGAATAGTAGAAGGATTTAATATCGATCAAACAGATAGGAATAATGATGATAGATCGAATGTTATTATTGATGCGAAACAGGGGTAGTGTAAAGACTTTTGCGTAAATGAAGTTGATGATTAGTATTTTTATTGGGTTTGAAGAACTGGAAAGATTTTCCAATGATTGCAGATTTTCAAATTCTCAATTTATCAGCCGGACTTTTAATTTTATTGATTGAGTAAGAAGAAACGTGAGTATAAATTCGAGTTGTTTCCAATCTTTTGTGCCCGAGCAATTCTTGAATGTAACGGATGTCTGTCCCTTCATCTAACAAATGAGTAGCGAAACTGTGACGAAGTGTATGCACACTTGCTTTCTTTTTTATTCCCGCTTTCTTTAACGCCGCTTTAAAAACCGATTGAACACTTTTAGGACTGTACTTGCCGCCGTTTTGTCCTTCGAAAATATACTCTTCCGGTTTATAAATTTTATAATATTCCCGCAGCAATTTCAGCACATTTTCAGAAAGCATAATGTATCTGTCTTTTTTACCTTTACCTTCCCTTATATGAATTTTCATCGCTTCTGAATCGATAT
>CAZXJG010000263.1:0-3867 GCA_964640985.1 uncultured Melioribacteraceae bacterium
GTAGGTTTGATTAAAGTAAGGCTTTATCGTCCTTTTTCACCAAAACATCTATTTGAAGTATTACCGAAAACCGTAGAGAAAATAGCAGTTTTAGATCGTACCAAAGAACCGGGCTCACTTGGTGAACCGCTTTATTTGGATATTGTAGGTGCACTTTCGGAGGCGATGGCTTCGGAAAATAAACCTTTTGAAAAGATGCCGAAAATAGTTGGCGGGAGATATGGTTTGTCTTCTAAAGAATTTACACCCGCAATGGTAAAATCGGTATTTGATAATTTAAAATCAGACAACCCTAAAAATCATTTTACCGTTGGTATTTTTGATGATGTAACTTATACCAGCTTGAAATTTGATCAGTCGTTTATTATAGAAGATAAAGATTCGACAAAATGTATGTTTTTCGGATTGGGTTCAGACGGCACGGTTGGTGCCAACAAAAATTCGATAAAAATAATTGGTGAAGAGACGGAAAATAATACACAAGGATATTTTGTTTACGATTCAAAAAAATCCGGTTCTACAACTATATCTCATTTGCGATTTGGGAAAAACCCGATTTATTCAACTTATCTTATTCAGCAAGCCGACTTTGTAGGGTGCCATCAATTTGTATTGTTGGAAAAATTTGATGTTCTCAAACATATAAAAGAAGGTGGTGTGTTTTTGTTGAATAGTCCTTATAATAAAGATGAAGTTTGGAATGAATTACCTAAAAAAATTCAGCGACAAATTATTGAAAAAAAATTAGATTTTTATGTTATTGATGCTTATGAAGTTGCAAAAAAGACCGGTATGGGCGCGAGAATAAATACGATTATGCAGACATGCTTTTTTGCAATATCGGGAATATTGCCTAAAGAAGAGGCAATTCAAAAAATTAAGAATGCAATAAATAAAACTTATGGTAAAAAAGGCGAAGAAATTGTAAGGAAAAATTTTGCCGCTGTTGATCAAACATTAGCTAATTTAAGCAAAATTGAATATGAATCTTCAGTTACTAGTAAAATTGAACTGCCTCCAACAGTATCGCCTGAAGCCCCGGAATTTGTACGTGATGTGTTAAGTATGGTAATTGCAGGAAACGGCGATGATATACCGGTAAGCCAAATACCTAATGACGGTACATTCCCTTCTGCAACTGCAAAGTGGGAAAAAAGAAACGTTGCTCTCGAAGTTCCTGTATGGGAAAGCGATATTTGTATTCAATGTAACAAATGTGTTATTGCTTGTCCGCACGCTGCAATTAGAGTAAAAATTTATGATGAAGAATTAATTAAAGATGCTCCTCCTACATTTAAATGGATGAAAGCACGAGGCAGAGAAGACGTTGGGAAAGTATATACTATTCAAGTAGCGGTAGAAGATTGTACGGGATGTATTTTGTGTGTTGAAGTATGTCCTGCTAAAGATAAAAAAGAAGTTAAAAGAAAAGCCATTAATATGGCACCGCAAATTCCACTTCGCGAACCTGAAAGAGTTAATTTTGAATTCTTTTTAAATTTGCCTGAATATGATAGAACTAAAGTAAAAATCGACTCCGTCGCAGGAAGTCAATTATTAGAACCGTTATTCGAATTTTCGGGTGCGTGCCCGGGTTGCGGCGAAACACCTTATGTTAAATTGGTTACTCAATTATTCGGTGACAGAGCGATTGTTGCTAATGCAACAGGTTGTTCATCTATTTATGGCGGTAATTTGCCGACTACTCCTTGGACTGTTAATAAAGAAGGAAGAGGTCCTGCATGGAACAATTCGCTTTTTGAGGATAATGCTGAATTTGGGCTTGGTATGAGATTAGCTATCGACAGAAATCATGACCATGCAGTTGAAATACTTAACGAACTTAAAAGCGAATTAGGCGATGAGCTTGTTGATCAAATTATAAATGCAGAACAAAAGACAGAACAGGGAATAAAAGATCAAAGAGAGAGAGTAGCTCAACTAAAAAATAAATTGGAAAAAATTAATTCAACTCAAGCAAAAGAATTGCTAACATTATTAGATTATCTTATCACTCGATCGGTTTGGATAATGGGAGGTGATGGATGGGCTTATGATATCGGTTATGGCGGCTTAGACCATGTTTTTGCTTCGGGTAAAAATGTTAATATTTTAGTGCTTGATACGGAAGTTTATTCAAATACAGGCGGGCAACAATCTAAAGCTACAGGTTTAGCTGCTGTTGCTAAGTTTGCTGCTGCAGGTAAGCCAAAACCTAAAAAAGATTTAGGTAAAATGGCAATGGCTTATGGTGATGTTTATGTTGCGCAAGTGGCAATGGGCGCTAACGATTTGCAATCGGTACGAGCAATTATTGAAGCCGAACATTATGATGGAGTATCTATAATAATTGCCTACAGTCAGTGTATTGCCCACGGATTTAATATGGAGAAAGGTTTCTACCAACAGAAATTAGCCGTTGAATCGGGGTATTGGCCTATTTATAGATATAATCCGGAAAACATACAGAAAGGTAAAAATCCCTTGAAGCTTGATTATAAAGGTCCAAAGATTCCATTGGAAGATTATATTTACAATGAAACAAGGTACAAAATGTTAACCAAATCTCAACCTGAACGAGCGAAAATGTTGTTAGGTAAAGCGCAGGAACATGTTAAAGAAGTATGGAAACTTTATAGTCACATGGCAAGTATGGACTATACCCATTTTCTTGAAAATAAGGAAGTAAAGTAAATATTAATAGGAGGAATTCGTTCCTCCTTTAAATTTTCAAAATAAAATTGGAGATATAATGGATTTATCAACTAATTATATAGGGTTGAATTTGAAGAATCCTATTGTTCCTTCTGCTTCTCCTTTATCTGAAAGTGTTGATAAAGTAAAACAATTAGAAGATGCAGGCGCCTCTGCTGTTGTTGTATATTCGCTTTTTGAGGAACAAATAACACACGAATCCGGTGAACTTGACCATTATTTGAATTATGGAACGGAAAGTTATGCCGAGGCTATTTCTTATTTCCCGGAACCTGAAGAATTTAATTTAGGTCCCTTCGAATATCTTGATCATATTGCTAATCTAAAAAAAGCTGTTGATATTCCTGTTATCGGTAGTCTGAATGGAGTTAGTAACGGAGGCTGGGCTAAATATGCAAAAAATATTCAAGATGCCGGCGCCGATGCATTAGAATTGAATATATACTATATCCCGACAGACACAAATCTTACTAGTACCGAAATTGAAAATATGTACATTGATACACTTAAAGCAGTAAAACAAAATGTAACCATTCCGGTTTCAATAAAACTAAGCCCTTTCTTTACTTCGATGCCTAATGTGGCACGTTCTTTAGATGACGCAGGAGCTGATGGGCTTGTTTTATTTAATAGATTCTATCAGCCCGATTTTGATTTGGAAAAACTGGAAGTTGTGCCGAATTTACAATTAAGTACACAATGGGAAATGAGACTCCCATTACGATGGATTGCAATTTTATATAGTCATGTAAAAGCAAATTTAGCGGCAACTTCGGGTATACATAATTATGAGGATGTTTTGAAAATAATGATGGCTGGCGGAGATGTTGCAATGATGGCTTCTGAACTGCTTGAAAACGGTGTAGGGAGAATCTCTGAAATTCTAAAGAGAATGCAAAAGTGGATGGAGCAACATGAGTATGACTCTATCGAATTGATGAAAGGTAGTATGAGTCAAAAATCCGTTACTGAACCTGCAGCATTCGAAAGAGCAAATTATATGAAGATATTGCAAAGCTATAAAAAACTATGAGTTAATGTATGATTTTAAAAGACTGCTAATTTTTAAGCAGTCTTTTTTTGTGGAATGAGAAGATTTTAACACCGATTTTCACGGAAAATTACTACACGTATAATCAGCTATATGAAGCA
>CAZXJG010000264.1:0-3850 GCA_964640985.1 uncultured Melioribacteraceae bacterium
GGGACATATTGTGCGGGATACATTGGGAAACCCCACCGGAGTTTTTGAAGAAGATGCTGAAGAATTGATACTTAAAGCATACAATAATTACATCGAAAGTTTACCGGAAAATGTTCGTAAACAGCGTGACGAAACAGCGGCTAAATTAGCCAATGAAGCGTGTCTGCAAAACGGTATTACATCTTTACAAGACGCCGGTGAACCTTTTAATAAAATCGATTTCCTTAAAAAAATTGTCGGCGAACACAAAATTAATGTTCGTCTTTATGTTATGGTATATGAAAATAATATAGATTCATTAAAAAAATATCTGCCGGAATATAAAATCATAGGATACGGAAACAATCATTTTACCGTTCGTTCTTTAAAACTCTATATTGATGGAGCGCTTGGATCAAGAGGCGCCTTGATGCTTGCACCTTATAATGATAAACCCGGTTGGTCCGGTTTGATGACTACATCTTTAAAAAATTTAGAAGCTGAAATGAGAATTGCTTTCAAAGACGGATTTCAAGTATCTACACACGCTATAGGCGATAAAGGAAACAGATTAGTATTGAATCTATATCAAAAAATATTCGGCAGCAAAGCTAAAGGAAACAACTTCAGGTGGAGAATTGAACATGCTCAACATCTTTCAAACTCAGATATTCCCCGCTTTGCCGAATTAAACGTAATAGCATCTATGCAGGGCATTCATTCAACATCCGATGCAGGTTTTGTAATTAAAAGAATTGGGAAAGTGCGTGCTGAAAGCGGCGCTTACGTTTGGAGAAAATTGATTGATGCAGGTGCAATAATATGCAACGGTACAGATGCTCCGGTAGAAAGCTTAAATCCTATAAACAATTTTTATGCTCTCATTAGTCGAAAACCGGCTAACGGGAAAGCGTTTTTTCCAAAAGAAGTTATGACACGTATGGAAGCTCTTAAATCTTATACTATCAACGGAGCTTATGCCGAATTTCAAGAGAAAATTAAAGGTTCATTAAAAGTCGGGAAATTAGCGGATATAACCGTATTGTCGAAAAACATTTTGAAAATTCCCGTACAAGAAATCTTAAAAACAAAAGTCGTTTATACAATAATCGGCGGTAAAGTTCTTTATAAAACGACACAGTGAAACTTTTTATATGCTGTTAAGGGGGTGGGATAATATTTTATACATCAATTAAATATTTAGGGGGTGGGATAAGTTATTCTATCCAACCCCCTAAAGTTATTCTATCCCACCCCCTTAAGTAAAAATATATTAAAATTATATTTTACATAAAATAACTTGAATAATTTCGAAGAGCGCTATTGTGCGAACCGTTTTTTCAAATAGTAATTCAATTAAAATAGGCAAGCATAAAACAATAAGAAAAAATATCCAAAGCGCTATTATAAAAGACAAGGAGCTTAATTATGAAAAAGACAATATTATTATTAGCAATAACAATTATTTCTTTATTTTTCGTTTCTTCATTAAAAGCAGATAATCCTAAACCGCTTAAAAACAAAAAATTAGTAATTCTAATCACTTCAAGTAATATTAACGAAGCCGGCATGGGAATTGCTTTAGCTCAAAGCGCCCAAAAAAACGGTGCTAAAGTTACAATAATTTTAGGTGCAAATACTATTTATTATGCAGCAAAAAAAGGCGTGCAAGAATTTTTTCCGCCTAATAATAAATATCCCCGTCAAATGTTAAAAGAATTTATTGCTGCAGGCGGAACTGTTTATCTCTATGCACTTTATACCGATTTTAGAGGTTTGAAAACGGAGAACTTGATTAAAGGTGTTAAAATAGTTAAATCAATAAAAATTTTGAATAAACTTTTTGAAGAAAGTGTAAAAAGTCTTTCGTTTTAATTTATAAAAAATATTATGAGAATACCTGAAGACAAGATAGAAGAAATACGCAACTCGGTAAGCATTGTAGATTTTATTTCGGGTTATGTACAGTTAAAAAAGAGGGGTAAAAATTTCATCGGACTTTGCCCTTTTCATCAAGAAAAAACACCGTCATTTACCGTAAGCGAAGACAAACAAATATACCACTGTTTTGGGTGCCACGCCGGCGGCAACGTTTTCAAATTTTTGATGGATTATAAAAACATCTCTTTTATTGAGGCGGTAGAAGAAGTTGCAAAATATGCCGGTATTACAATCAAAGCACAACAAGGGTACAATGCGTTACAAAACAAATATGAAGTGTTTTATGAAATAAACCTTAAAGCTGCCCGTTATTTTTCAAATAATTTATTTGATGATTTAGAAGGACAATTTGCACGGGATTATTTACTTAATCGAAATATTAAACAGCAAACTCAAAAAACCTTTGGACTTGGTTATGCCAAACAGAGCTGGACAAACTTTTTAAGTTTTGCCGAAAAACAAAGTATTGATATAGAAAAATGTAAAATTTTAGGACTGCTTGATCAAAAAGAAAATGGAGCTTATTACGATAAATTCCGCGGCAGAGTAATGTTCCCGATTTTTTCCCCAAATGGAAGGGTTATTGCTTTTGGAGGAAGAATTTTAGAAAAAAATGAAAATGCCGCTAAGTATTTAAATTCTCCGGAATCTTTAATTTATTCTAAAAGGAAATCACTTTACGGACTTTTCCACTCTAAAGATGAAATCAGAAAACTTGATAAAGCTATTCTTGTAGAAGGTTATATGGATTTGATTTCTCTTTATCAAAATGGAATAAAAAATATTGTTGCATCTTCGGGCACTTCTTTAACCGAAGAACAAGTACAACTGCTTTCCCGCTATACAAAAAATATTATAGTTTTATTTGATGCCGATTCTGCCGGTCAAAAAGCTTCGTTAAGAAGTATTGAATTGTTATTAAAACAAGATTTCGATGTTAAAATTCTTAGCTTACAAGAAGGAGAAGACCCGGATTCTTTTGTTAATAAATTCGGCAAAGAAGCTTTCAATGAACAACTTTTAAAGGCTCAAAATTTTCTCGAATATCAAACGGAACAATTTGAAAAAAGCGGTATGTTTAAAGAGCCGGCAAAACAAACCGAAGCAATTAGGCAGCTTATTAAATCCGCTTCGTTAGTAACAGATAATCTAAAAAGAAGTATTCTTTTAAAAACAATTGCAAAAAAATTTAATTTACGCGAAAAACTTCTCGAAACCGAACTTGGAAAGTTTATCTCTCAGAACCAATCACTGAAAAACAGAAACTTACAACATAATACCAACTTAAACCGCAAAAGTACAATGGAAATTTTGGGGGTGGATGAAAAAGAAAGTTACGCTTTGGAAAGAGAGATAATTAAAATTTTATTAGAAGGAAAAGAAAAACTTACCGGATATATTTTAGATCATATTCAACCGGATGATTTCAAAAACAAAGTGTTTCAGAACATTGCGACAACTGTTCACGATGCTTATGTAAACAATATTGTTAGTCCTTCTGCAATTATCGATAGAATTGAGGACGAGAAATTAAAAGAATTTACAAGGGAAATAATATTAAAAGACGAATCTATCAGCAGAAAATGGGGCGAACTATCGCCCGAAGGTGAAATACATACCGACTTGTTTCAGTATACTTCAGATGTTGTAAAGAAATATAGAATTAAGCAGATTGATGAAGTTATCCGGGAAACTAACCGGGAAATCACTCAAGCCGACGAAACCGTTGAAGTGATTGATAAATTAAAATTAATTAAAGAATTACAAACTGAAAAAAAAATAATATTAAATGAGAAGGCTTTCTAATTAGTAATTAAGGGATGGAATAGAGTAACTTGCATATAGTACAAGAATAAATAAGTGTTATTTAGGAGTTGATAACTTATTTTATTCCACCCCCTAAAATATGATTTTATGAAATAAGAATTGC
>CAZXJG010000265.1:0-3811 GCA_964640985.1 uncultured Melioribacteraceae bacterium
TTTGGCAATCGAACTCTGAGTTTTGATATTTCTTGAAAAATCAAATTTGTTATGAAGTTTTGCAACCGGAAATTTTATTTTTTTCGGATTGCCAACGGCAGCAAGCTTTTGAATTTTCGGACCGCCCGGATAACCGAGTCCAAGCATTTTTGCAACTTTATCAAAAGCTTCGCCGGCGGCATCATCAACCGTTGTACCCAATTTAACAATTTCAGTTTCATTTTTAACAATTAACAACAACGTATGCCCCCCGGAAACAACTAAACACAAAAAAGGAAATTCCGGTTTTTCTATCATCAAAAACCCTGAAAATATGTGTCCCTCAATATGATTAACCGGAATAAAAGGTTTCTGCAAAGCAAACGAAAGACTTTCGGCAAAAGTTAAACCTACTAATAAAGCGCCGATTAATCCTGGTCCCGCTGTTGCCGATATAACATCAATATTTTCTAATCCCAAATTAGTTTTTTTCAAAGCTTGACGTAAAAGAGGAACTATCATTTGAAGGTGTGCCCTGCTCGATAACTCCGGTACAACCCCACCGTATTTAACATGAAAATCTTGTGATGAAATTAAATTAACTTTTAAATTTCCATTCGAAATAACTGCCACCGAAGTTTCATCGCACGAACTTTCAATACCGAGAATATTCATGATTTAAAGGAAAAAATACTTTTTGTAATATACCAAGCCAATTGAGGATTTTCCTGCAATCGTCTTATGGAATAAGGATGCCAATGCTCACCAAACGGGATATAAACCCGGATTTTGTAACCATCGGAATTTATTTTATCTCTGAGGTATTTCGTTACTCCATATAACATTTGAAATTCAAATTTATTTTTAGGAATATTTTTCTCTTTTATTAATTTATATGCATGCTCAATTAGATAATTATCGTGCGTTGCAATTCCAACATAATTCCCACTATCCAAAATCAACTTGAGTGATTCTAAATAATTCTTCCGTATCTCCGCTTTATCTTTGTAAGCAATCGATTCCGGTTCAATATAAATACCTTTACAAAGCCGATAATTTGTCCCATACGGATTTAATTTCTTTATATCATCTTGTGTTCTACGCAAATAAGCTTGAAGCACAATACCAAGATTATCGTAATTTCCTTTTAATTTCAAAAATAGATTTATCGTTTTGGTGGTAACCGACGAATCCTCCATATCCATTCTCACAAAATTATTATATTTCTTTGCTCTTTCTAATATTTCCGAAACAAATTCATAACATATATTTTCATCTATTAATAAACCTAATTGTGTAATTTTAATAGACAAATTTGATTCCAACTTATTTTCTTCAATTTCATCGAGCACTCTTAAACATTCATTTTTAGCGTTTCTAGCTTCCGATTCGGACTTTATAGATTCACCCAAAACGTCGATGGTTGTAAAAATTCCTTTACTATTTAACTTTTTTGTAACCTTTACAGCATCATTTAATGAAGTTCCTGCAATATATTTTTTTGCAAAAACATAGACTACAGATTTCGGTAAAATACTAACAAATTTTACTATCGCCTGGTGAAAAATATTCATATTAACCTCATTTTATGCTTTTTTTATCAATGTGTTTTAAAGTTTGTATGTTAAGACAATAATATCTTCTTAATAAGAATAATAAATTCAAAACGCTAATCTGCGATATTTTTAATTAGATTCACAACAAAAGTTACTCGTTTATTTAATTCTTCAATTGTAGAATTATTAACTATCACAAAATCACTCATTTCTTTTTTTTCTTCTTGTGGAAGTTGATTTTTCATCCTTTCAATAACTTTAGATTCATCCACTTTATCCCGCTCACAAACGCGTTTAATTCTAATTTCATCGTCGGAAAATACTAATATTATGTAATCGAACATATCTTGAATCCCAGTTTCGAAAATAAGTGCGGATTCTACAAATACCAAATTATTCTCTTCAAATAACCCGTCTGCTAAAGTTTTAATGAGTTTTATTGTTTTAGGGTGAACAAGAGAATTAATTAATTTCACTTTTTCAGGAAATGGAAAAACATTTGCCGCTAAAAATTTTCTATTCAATTTATTCTGATTATAAACATCGTTCCCGAAATGTTTGATAATTTCTCTTTTCAAAAATTCATCTTCAACCAACAATTTTTTAGCAATTTCATCGGAATCAATTAAAGGGAACCCAATTGTTTTAATAATAGAAGCCGCTTCAGACTTACCCGAACCAATTCCGCCGGTTAACCCAATTAATAATTTTTTCATCTTTTTATTTTTTATGTTAATTATCCTTTTAAAAATAATAAGATAACTTTTTCCAACCTAATGGAGTTATAAAAAGGTAGAAAGTTTATAGAATTAACACTTAAATCTTTGTTTTTCCCCGTAAGAAAACGGGAGAAAATTAATTAGAATATAATTTTACAAAACATATCCAAAAAGTAGAAAGTAGAAAGTAGAAAGTAGAAAGCAAAATATTTATTTTCATCTCCCAATTCTATCGCTCTTTGCCAAATAATTAGATTTTCAAATTTAAATTTCATAACTTTTTTTAGTTGAAGCCCAAAGTCCTACGCCTGTCTCCCATCTTTTATCTTCCGACTTCTAACTTCTGACTTCTGACTTCTATCTCATTTTATAATTTATGCGGCTAAAGCCCACACACTAAAAAACCCAATTCCTATTAGAAATTGGGTTTTAGCATACCATTACAAAACAAAAATATTTTATTTAGCATAGGCAATTTTTCTAACTTCACGAATTACGGTAACCTTAATTTGTCCGGGATATTCCATTTCCTCTTGAATTTTAGCTGCAATATCATAAGCTAATTTATCGGAAAAATCATCATCAATCGAATCCGGCTCAACAACAACTCTTACTTCCCTACCGGCTTGTATAGCATAAGTTTTTGCAACACCATCGAATGATTCGGCCAAACTTTCAAGATTTTCAAGCCGTTTAACATAACTTTCAATAGGCTCCCGTCTTGCACCGGGTCGTGCACCGCTAATTGCATCGGCTGCTTGTACAAGTGCCGATATTGGATGCTCCATTTCAATATCTTCGTGATGACTACCTATTGCATTAACAACTATCGGATGTTCTTTATATTTTTTCGCCAATTCATATCCAATTAAAGCGTGTGGTCCTTCAATACTTTTATCAATAGTTTTACCAATATCATGCATCAAACCGGCACGTTTAGCTAAATTGGAATCAAATCCTAATTCGGCAGCCATTATCCCGGTAAGGTAAGCAACTTCTATACTGTGCTGGAGTAAATTTTGCCCATAACTTGAACGATATTTCATTCTGCCAATATGTTTAACAATTTCAGGGTGTACGCCGTGAATACCTAATTGTATTAAAGTATTTTCACCTTCACGCATAATTTCTTCGTCAAGTTCAGAGCGAACCTTTTGTACAACTTCTTCAATTCGCGCCGGGTGAATTCTTCCGTCGGCAATAAGTCTTTCAAGCGCAATTCGTGCCACTTCCCGCCGGAATTGATCAAACGACGAGAGTATAACGGCTTCAGGTGTATCGTCTACAATTACATCAACGCCGGTATTAGCCTCAAAGGCTCTAATATTTCTGCCTTCCCGTCCAATAATTCTGCCTTTCATTTCATCACTCTGAATTTGAACAACGGAAACAGTAGACTCTACCGAATGATCGACAGCGGTACGTTGAATTGCTTGAAGAATTATTTTTTGCGCTTCCTTTTTCGCATCTACTTTGGCTCTATCACGAATTTCACTAATATAGACGGAAGCATCTGTTTTTGCCTCATTAATCATATTTTCCATAAGCATTTTTTTA
>CAZXJG010000266.1:0-3741 GCA_964640985.1 uncultured Melioribacteraceae bacterium
TATAGAGTTTTATCCGCAGTGCCGGAGGCATTACTGATAAAACATGTTGAACGAAGCCGCTGTGTTCAATGCGATAATATAACTCTTCCTATGGAGAGTAAATGTTTTTTTTCTGATTCGGGGTGAGAATAAGAAACTATATTTAAAGACTTTAATATATTTTTTGTTTCATCGGAAATTTCATCAAGACAAGCTATACATAGCATATCTCTTGCTCTGCTGAATGCTACATAACCTAAACGGTAATCATCATCTAAATTGTTATTGGCTTCTTGAAAGTTTAGCCATTTATCTAATTCTTTTTTTGAATAAGCAATAGCAAGGACTGATGTTGCTTCCAAACCTTTTGCACTATGGATTGACGAATAGCATGACTCATGGTTATGAGAAAGGGAGATGGGTTTATTGATTGAAAGTTCATTTAATGACTTTTCAACATCAACTTTCTTTCCTGAATCATCAATAATATTAAATTTCTCTTGGAATTGTTTTCTAATTGAATTAATACGGTGTTCAGAATCATTGAAATTACTTGACTTTAAAAACCTTGCCATTTCAAAGCAAAACTTTCGGTATTCAATTTCATCAAGAGTTGATTTAATAAAATCCTGTTTTTTAATGCCTGTAACTGCAAGGATACAGCGAGAAACTTCCTGCAGAATACTGCTAATTCTGTGGTTCCCCTTTTCAAGCCTTATAGCTTCACCATCGAGAATGTCGTAAACACTACTAAGTTTTGGTGTCTTTTGGTTGTCTTTTTTAATCCAATCTCTTGTAAGGTAAAAATCCTTTAAAAAGGACTTATCTATTTTTTTAATGTTGATGCGATGTATTTGGTCAATTTTATGTTGGGCTTTTAATTGCATGTATGTACCATAAATTTCTAAAAATTTTATTTTGTCTATAAAATAAACTGGAATACCATTATTCCCATTTTTAGAGGTTTGTTTATGTTGTGATTCTAAGAAATATTCATTTATAAAATTCACGATCTGTTCACTTGAGCGATGATTTACAATTTTGGGCACAACGCTTTGAGAATATTTTATTTGAATTTCCTTCATTGGTGTGTCGATAAAACTATCAGGTTGCTTTTCATCTTTCAAGTGGCTTTTATAATATGAAAACATATACACTTCTTGTAAAGGGTCGCCAAAACAGTTGAAATATGTTTTTTTGCAAAAAAGAATTGCTTTAAAAATTTCATGAATAAATAAACGGGAATCTTGATATTCATCTATGAATATGAATTGAAGACGATTTGAAATTATGTTTAAGATTGAGGGGTAATCATTAATAATTTTCGATGAAACACCTATTATATTGTCATATGAAACAATACCATTTTCAGAATGTTTTTCAGCCAAACATGTAGATAGTATTTTTATCTGATAATTTCTTTTTTTCGATTTGAATATACAATTTTCTTTTATTGTTTTAATAATATCTTTTTCTATTGAGCAGTATTTTTCGGGTAGATTAATTTTAAAATTGTTATCATTAAGCTTAAAATTTTTATTTATATTTCCTTTATTACTACATAGCGATTTTTTCTTTAATATATTTATAATATCTTGTGCTACAGATGAATCAATCCCAGGAATAGTTTTTAATGCTTTCTGAGTTATATGTCCAAAGTTCTCGTGTAATTCAACAAGAGGACCATCAATATAATTTTTTTCTAAAGGCACTATTCCCACCAAATGCCCAAACGGTTCAATAATGAAGCGAATAAGAAAACTATGAATGGTACTGATAAAAACATTTGGCATGATCTGTATTTCAGATGAAATTCTTTGCCTTAATTCTTCGGTTGCGGCATTAGTATAAGTAATAACAGCGCAAAACCGATTCCTATCGAGATTTGGAAGACTATTTATTACTTCGTTTTTCAGGTTATAGGTTTTGCCCGCTCCCGGCCCTGCTATGATTATTTTTAGTTTATTCATTTGAACCAATGATATGCTTAAAACCATCTTTTATATATTCCGGTGCATTAAACAACTTTCTTTTATCCTTGTTTTCTTCATCCTTTAAAACTGCTAAAAGATTCATGGCAAACTCGGCTTTGTAGTCTTTAATTTCTTTAAAAAATTCGTCAACATCTATATCATTGCTTGATGTTTTTGATTGTAGTTCAGGACCATTCTTTATTTTTGTTTTATTCAATGCCTGGAATAATAATTCTTTTCCTTCGCCACTTTTATTGGATTCAATTATATCCATTTCAAAAGTTTCCGAGGATGTAATTTTTACTTTAATGATATCAGAATCATATTCTTTTTGAAGGTCAATTGCTCTTTCCGATGTCTTTTTTGTGGAATCGGAATCAGTATAGACAACACTCTTTACAAAATAACCCGCCTTGATGACTTCCAGAAAATGTGAAAACGCAACCCCGTTAACATTAATTAGTGTAATTCCTTTCTGTTCTATACTTACTTCATTGGTTTTCAATTTAAACAATTCAGGTATCATCAATTGCTCGGATATACCTTCCACCAAAATGACTTTACGGGCAAAAAACAGGGTAGATTTGGTGGCATCAAGATATCTTGATAAGTAATTCTTCGATTTTTTAGGTATGTTTTTAAAAAGGTAATAAGGCTTGATTTTATTTTGATTTTCATCGTGATACAGTACAATTGTATCATCTAATGATAACTGTGAAGTGATATGAGTGGAATGGGAAGTAATGATAATCTGTCGTTCATTGCTACTTTCACTATCAATATTTCTTGATAGATGAACCTGCAAATGGGGGTGCAAATGCGCTTCTGGTTCTTCAATGCCAATAAGTCGATAAAATACTTTTTTTTCTTCTTTTTCAACTTGCTGCATTAAATGGGAAAGAAGAAGTGAAATATAAAGCAGATTATTTCTTCCCAATCCATTGCGTTCGATATCTATTGGATTTGTACCATAAATCAGGCTTATTTTTTTAAGGATATCTGAAGATTCAACACCGATAAAATTGAAAGTTATTTTGCTTTTGGAGTCTTCAATAGAAACTCTTTTTAAAAAAACTTCAATGTCCTTTTTAATGGATGAAAAAACAGAATCCTCTTTGTTTATAAGTTCCTTTAAATCAAGAAGCGTTTTCTTGATATCATCAATTTTGTTTTCTGTTTGAACAGCTAATACTTTATTGAGCAAAGTATTTTTTCCACTTGCCATTAATTGTGTTCTTGCATCACGCAAAGCATCCAGGAATTCCATTTTCAGAAAACCAAGCCAGTAATAATCAATTCTTTTTGTGCGGTCGTCTCCACCAAAAATTGAATAGCTGTAGTGATTTATTGGGAAATCAATAGGATTATTTTTGGAAATCGTTTCTTCCGTTCTTTTAAACCATTCTACGATTTTATTTGTGTGGTTAACTGAAAATAGATATGTAATTTTTGCCTTGTTTTTTGAAATGTCTGTATTCCATTCACCGGTAAACCAATCTCCTATTATTGCTTCCTGGTCAGTATTAAAGCCGGATAAAATAACCTCGATTTTTACTTCTGGAAATTTATCTTTTATATCTTCGAGCTTTGTCGCTTTTTCAACATCTTTTTTAAAATCTTGAATAGTTTCATAATTAATATCATCTACTTCTAAATTACGTTTTTGATAAAATGTAATGTCGGGACTAAAGATCAACCCAAGTGCATTGAGCAAATTGGTCTTCCCGATATTGTTTTCCCCAATAATAAGATTAAATCTTTTAAGTTCAATTTCAAAGCTTCTGAAATT
>CAZXJG010000267.1:0-3736 GCA_964640985.1 uncultured Melioribacteraceae bacterium
CATGCCTTGTCTCAACAGTAGGTATTGAATATTCAATTGTAGTTGTAGGATTAAATGGGTTCGGGTAGTTTTGTGAAAGTGTAAATTCGGATACTAAATCTTTTTTGCCGAGTACTATATTGCTCTCTTCCTTTACGTTTTGTTTTGCAAGTATATTTTTATCCGCTTCTATGCTTGCCGTTGTTGCCGTTACCTTTAATTTTGTTATTGCTGTTAGCCTTAATATTACTTCTTTTTCTCCTATTCCTTGTGTTACTACCTTATAGCTTTTTGCATCGCTGTTTTTATCGCTTTTTTTATTAAATTCTATTTCATCCAATTCTTTTATTACTTCGTTGGTATTTGCATCCACAAGTTCTACATTATAATTTATTCCGCGTTTGTTTTCTATCTGTTTTCTCGCTTCTAACGAATCGGTTATTCCGTATGTAATGTTAAAGGTTAATTCCGTTTTACCAGATATCTTAAATGCTTCTGTTTTTAGACAAAATTTATCCTTTCACCCCCAGCGTTTACATCGCCTTAGTGTGCAATAGTATTCTACTCCGTCATGTCTTAATATTCCCTCTCGTCCAATATAATTTGGAACATTTGATTTTGACAAAGCTCCTATACTCGAAGATAACTTAAAAACGTGCAGTGTTATATTCCATTTAAAAGACATTGCATACATATTATTTATATCACTTCCGTTCGATAACTGTAAGTAATTACCGGTGGTATTTAACGTTCCGTTATAATACATTCCGGTTCTTCTAAATTTGTTAATCTGTGATCCGTTGTTTTCATTCCATACAAATCCTAACATATCCTGCGAATCCGTTGTGTTTGCATTTACCATTGTTACGTACGAGCCATACTGTGAAAAATTACTTCCCCAACTGCCTGCTGAATTCCTTGTTCTTAATACTACTCTGTCGCCACTGCTGCCCGCCCAGCTTATGCCTACCCAAAACAAATTAACATCTCCGGTATTTGATACCGTTATTGAAGGTTTTATACTGTGAACAAAGCCGCTGTTATTTGAAGGTACGTAATAATCGATAAAATTTATTGAACTTAATCCGCTTCTGTGAATGCGGTAATATCTTACCTCGGTATTATAATTATTAATGTATTGCTCCCATGCCAAATGGAAATCATTGCTTGAGGGCGAATCTAAGTCTGTTGTAAGCGTTGGGTTCTTTGAGTCGGCATTTGTATTACTAATTTTAACCGCACTACTTACAAATCCGTAATTTCCCAAATAATCCTCTTGAAGCAGTCTGTAATATAAACCCGGAGTGGATGAACCGTTATTTTGCCAAATTATTAGAAATAATTTGTTATAAACACTTTGTATACTATAAAGACCACCATTATCCGATGTGGTTTGAACTGCAACAACCGGATTTGCGTCAGTTAAGCCGTTTGTGTTTACTACTGTTGCATCATATTGAATAAAGTTACCATAAGTTACATCATGCGGGTAAGCAACTATTATCCTTATTTTACTGCCCTCTTGAAATACTACTGCTATTTCGTCTGTTCCCGGCACAGAACTTATTGAAGGATTTTTTGCCGTTGTATTACCGTTTACCGGTTTACCGTTGTTTATTATGCTCCAAGTCTGTCCGTTATCCGAACTGCTCTCCAACCATATTTTTCCCATACTTTCATATACGGAACATAAGTAACCGTAGGTATTTAGTGTCTGGTCGGAAACGCTGATAATTCAAGAACGAGTAATTATACCCATCATTTTCTTCATCCATTTTGTGATATATACTCAACTACAATCTAGTAATTACCCATTTGGACGCAGCGATTGCCTGATTCGGACATAGTTATTCTTCGTGTATTTTACATTTTAATGTTCTTGATTTTTTGCTCTTAACCGGGTTTGTTATGCAGCTTTTGGCAACAGCTTCTTTTTTTGTTTTATTTTTGCTGTTTTTAGAAGATTGCCCAAAAGATGTATGTTGTATGCAGCGATTCCTAATGCCGTGTATTTTCGGAAATTTATTATCCCTTTTTCAGGACAGCGGTTCAACCCATGATGCTCTAACGAGTTGATGTTTGATTCTACGGCTGAGTGTTGATTCCTTAGCAGCTTGAAGCTTTTGTTACTTTCTCTTTCTGATTCATCTTTATTCCTCTTGCCCTTCTTAGGCATTACTAATTGGTTTACTTCTTTTTTCAATATCTCATAATTTTCCTTTGACCAATATCCTTTATCAAAACTTACGCTCTCTAGTTTTTTGTCCGACCCGCAAGTTTGATATTTCTCCTTTAGCGATTTAACTATCGGTACAGCTGCTTCTACATCTTCTTCTTTTTCCATTACTCGATGAGCAAGTATAAATCCATATTGATCGGTACATAATGCTATTTTTAACCCTAATTCCACTCTGTTGCCAGACTTCCCTTTATTTATCCACTCTGTGTATGTCTCAAATATTGAAAATAGTTTATCCCGATGAGGTATCTTTTCCCCCTTTATTATCCGTCTCTCTACCAAGTCAATGTGCTTATCAAGCATTCCTTCATAATACCTTAAAGCTTCCAATCCAGATATTACTTTTGCTCTTGCCGGTAATGCTAATAATTGTAGCTTGCTTGCCTTTACCTTTAAACTTATTGCACGTGATACCCGTAGATACTTTCTTGCTGCTTCCTTTTGTCTTGCAAATTTATTCTTTCCCCCGCTTCTTGTTATTCGACTTAAGTTTCTACTTAGATTTTTTGCCCTCCTTTCCCAACACTTCGACTTCCGCCATCCCGTTATTTTGTTCTCTCCTACCATCTTTTCGACTATCGTTATTACTTTTCTTACCGAATCGAATAATAGCGTTATGTCTGTCGGAAAATGTACGTTGCTTTCTAAAACATAACTATCTACTTTTACCCTTAATTTCTCTCCTTCTTTTTTTTTAGTTTATGCCCCTCTTTTACTACTATCTCGTTTATCTCATCTAATAGCTCTTCGTCTATATTACTGATGTTCTCCTTAAGCGCCGTGTCAGTGAATATCTTTTCTTGTCTCGTATTCCGTAACTGCTTATGCCTAATAAGTCTCTTACTATCATATCATAATTTGCTATGTGTTCAAGTCGATCATAGTTGGCATCTAATGTTAATCGTACTACTCCGAGTACAAATATTTCCCACAAACTCATCCCCGGTTTCCCAGTCCTTTTTATCTCTATTCGCTTTTCCAAAATGTTAAATATTTTTCTATTCAATTCCGCACTGACAAAAATATGTTGTAAGGCCAGAAGTACCGGAGGAAGTTCATCACGGCTTTTTATTGGTATTTTTATTTCTTCAATTGGTGTTGTCCCTAATTCATATTGGACTTCGAATCTTTTGCGCATTTTCTTGTGATCCTTAATTTTGTGAGACGAATATGAATGATTTTATCTCGTTTTTAACAAAAATACGCATTTATTGATTAATATTCACACCCAATTGTCTCGCTAACTCATTTTATTGCATTGAGTTGGAAGTTTCCAACCAGACACTATTTAAATGATGCAAAATCCTTCATTGTGCCGTTGAAGCCTTTGTGTTACATTTTCTGTGGAGCCGATGTAATATCTATCTTTTCTACGTGAGTATAAAATATATGTATACCGCATTCTCTCTTTTCCCTTTATACAAAAAAAGGGAAACTAATTTTTTTTAATTTCCCTCTGCTCTTGCGGGGTCGACGAGACTCGAACTCGCGACCTCCTGCGTGACAGGCAGGCGTTCT
>CAZXJG010000268.1:0-1243 GCA_964640985.1 uncultured Melioribacteraceae bacterium
ATTTGTAATTGATTAAACTATCTCAACACAAACGGCACCACCTTGACCACCGCCAATACATGCGGCAGCGATACCAACTTTTTTCTTTCGTCGTTTCAGTTCATATATCAGGTCGGTAGTCATTCTTAGACCTGTTGCTGCAATATTGTGACCTACTGCAATGGCACCACCGTTTACATTTGTTAATTCTCTTGGTAATCCAAGTTCCTTTTCGTTACCAAGGTATTGAGGTGCGAAAGCTTCATTGACTTCAAATTGTTCAATATCGGACAATTTAAGGTCTATTTTTTTTAATAAATCTTTTATTGCAGGCACGGGACCTTGTCCCATAATAGTTGGGTCAACGGTTGAGAATTGATATCCTCTTAGAATTGCCAAGTAAGGAATTTTATTTTTGTCGGCATATTCTCTGTCCATAAGGATAGCTGCTGCGGCACCATCGCTGATTTGGCTTGCATTACCGGGTGTTACAAGTCCGTCGGCTTTAAGTAAAGGACGAAGCTTATTAAGTTCTTTAGTACTAATATCATACTTAGTACCCTCATCTTTCCAGACACAAACAGTATTTCCTTTTTCGTCAACGGTATCTACCGTAAAGATGCCCTTTAAGTAATCATTCTTAGAATTATTTGCAAACCGGTTCCACTGTTTCATTTGTGCATTTTTAGAACGGGTGTGGCTCAGATAAGCATATTCATCACACTCTTTTCGAGTTATTCCAATTTTAGCACCGTATAAATCAGCTGTTTTAGGCATCAATGTATTAAAGAGGTTATGATTGAAGCCCTCAAGCAAATAATCTTTGTTTTCTGCTTCTTCAAATTCCCAAACATTGTCTTTTTTGCGTCGTCCCTGATTAATTAAATTGGTTTGGGACATATTTTCTGTGCCAAATGAAATAACACAGTTCATTTTTTGATTATTTTCTTCGTTTGTAATCAGATCGAAAGCATCGGCAAGAATTTGAAATCCGGTACCACAAATCCGCAAAGATGTTTTACCAGGAGCTGTTTTTAAGTTATTGGCGTCATCTAATTGTTCTGCTACGCGATAAGCCACATTCCTCGGTAAATAAATTTGTTGATTATGCGAATCTATGTAAATCATTCCGGCAACGACTTGATCAATTTTAATTTTATTCAAATCAATTCCTGACCTGATAATAGATTCTTTTACCGCAAGAACTGCTAAATCTTCAGCAGGTAAATAATTATAATAGCCACCATGTTTACCAATGGGGGTG
>CAZXJG010000268.1:1253-3651 GCA_964640985.1 uncultured Melioribacteraceae bacterium
ATAGTTCTTTTTATGATTTATTGGGTTTGATTGGGTTTGATTGGGTTTTAATTTCATCTCATTTTTATTTAAAACTGCCATTGTCAATCTACAAGTACAGACTAATTTATTGGATTGATTTATAATGTCAATTCTCCAAATATGGGTTTTTCTTCCAAGATGAACGGGTTTGGCTTCTGCAAAGATAAATCCTTCGGATACAGGACGAACATGGCTTGCATTGATATCAAGACCTAAACAAAAATATTTATCGGGGTCAACAACTAAGTTAGATGCAATACTTCCTAATGTTTCACATAATGCTGCCGAGGCACCGCCATGTAAAACACCCATAGATTGTTTTATATGCTGTAATACATTCATTTTACATTTCAGCGAATCCGGAGTTATTTCGGTCAGATTAATTCCTAAAGTTTCTGCAAGCGTATTTGTAATTTTACTTTGCAAGTCTTCTATTTTATATGGTTTAAACCAGATACTCATTTAATTATTATTTTTCACATTATTTAATAGTACGCACCCCCAAGCAGCTAAGAATTGTGATTTCTCAGGACTTTCGCAATTTACGAATTTCTTTTTAAACAGATTAATCATTGCAGGATGGTTATCGGGAATTCCTCCTGTTAGAACTAAAAAATTTTCAACAGGTGATAGTTCTAAGCATCTACTAATTACCGAATTATAAATTCCCAATATAATATTTGGCAATGTAGATCCCTTTTTTATTAGTCCAATAATTTCAGAAACTGCAAAAACAGTACAATAGCTATTAATTTTAACTTCTTTGGTGGCTTGCCCTGCATAGTTTGAAAACTCAGAAGGAGGAATATCCATTCTAAAAGCTAATTCTTCGATAAATGAACCCGTTCCGGCTGCACATTTCCGGTTCATCTTAAATCTATCTACCTGACCTATGTTGTTAATAATTATATATTTAGTATCCTGTCCTCCAATGTCAATTATTGAGCATTTTTTTTTATAAATTTCAAAAACAGCTTTGGAAAGTGCCATTATCTCGGAATTTGCCACAAAAGGAATTTTTATTTCATCACGCCCATAACCACAAGAATAGACAGGATACTGAATTTTCTCTTTTGGAAACCTACTGATAATTTTATTGGCAGCTTTATTAAAATCAACTCCCGTTCGTGTTAATTGATAATCAACAATTTTTCCATATTCATCAACTAAAACACCTTTTGTGTATGAAGAGCCGAGATCAATTCCAATTTTGTACATTAATAAAGAGATTACAGTTTAAAAAAATTGTTTGTTTATTATCATTTTCTGTCAGATAGTTGCTTAATAAATGTTTCTATTGCAATTATTGATTGTTCTTCGCTATAGCAACGCGGGTCGCATAAATCACCGTTTATCTCCAAATAAGGAATATTGTTTTTAGATGCAAGGCGATTGGGTAGCCCGAATCGATTATTTGAGTTTCGTCCGCATGTTTTGGCATCGTGATAAATAATTCCGTCAATTGAAAAGTCTATCATTAATTTTTCTAAGACTTTTTGTTTCTCTTCGTCAGAGCGGACAATAAACAGTTTGCAATATGCAAGGGCAGACGATTGGAATGGGTCTTTTGGGTCTAAGTCGTCAAATATCCAGCTATTGCAATAAGTTGAGGCAACAAGACAAGTATCAAGGTTTGAAAATAATTTTGCCATGCTACTTAATTTATACCAAAGTGGCATACCATCCCAATATATTCTTAGTTTCTCATTTGGTACGGCACTAATATTATTTTCAATTCTATCTTGTAACTCAGCTAATAATATTTTGTAATAATCAATAGCATACTGAGTTCCCCGCATCACTACAATAGGTCCCATGTGAATAGCCGAATCGAAAAAATTGATTGGTGATGGTTTGTGTATGGCAGTTTCGAGGACTTTTCTCCATAGCACACAACCGTCGTGTGATAATTGTACTGTTTTGCTAAATTTCTCTAAATCAAATTTTTGTTCTGCAATTTTTTCGAGTCCGGGTATTAAATCTTTGAATTGACTGGCAACACTATTAATTATCGTATTTGTTAATTCACTAATCCACAATGGAGTACTTATACCGAAAATAGGAACATCAAAATGTTTTGCGTAATACGTAAACCAATCGCCAACTTCGTGGCACTGGTTAGTATTGTAAACTAAAACATCCGGTTTGGGAATTGATTTAAAACCACTTTTTTGTAACGGGGTTTCGTTTTGTAAAAAAGCACCGATATCACTTGTAAGATAGGAACATATCTCAGGTGAATAGCCATGAGCAACAGCAGTTGGAATATATTTATCTGCCATTTTTGATGCTCCGATCATTGCTCCGTGATTTTCCGGAAAGTAAACTTCAAAGCCCATTGAATATAACAATTCGGCAGGGCCGACACTTGTACACC
>CAZXJG010000269.1:0-3629 GCA_964640985.1 uncultured Melioribacteraceae bacterium
TTCCATAAGTTTCACTTGTTGAGGTAATTAAAACTTGTTTAATGTTTAATTCTTTTGATGCTTGCAAAACGTTATAAGTACCGTCAATATTGGTTTTTATATAGGCTTGGGGTGAAACATAAGAATACGGTATCCCAATTAATGCCGCAAGATGAAAAACCGCATCGCTGCCTTTAACCGCTGAATAAACAGAATCATAATCACGTATATCACCGGCGATAACTTCAATCTCGTTTTTATATTTGGAAGTTTCTAACCAGCCCCAATCATTTTTTGAATTATAGCGTACAAAAGCTCTAACATCAAAACCTTTTTCAACTAACAATTCAGTAAGATGTGAGCCGATAAAACCTGCTGCACCGGTAATTAGAATTTTTTTCATAAATAGTCTATTTAATATTTTTTTTACTCAACTCTTTGTATTTTTTATTTCTTCTTTGGGTTTTATTTAAATAATAAGAGATTATGCAACAACATACCTAAAAACAACGGAATAAAACAACAACGGAAAGTTGGAATAATGGGATTTTGGAATAATGGAAATGTAATGCCATTTTTCCATAATTCCTTTCACTTTCCTATTCTTTTTGTATCGGTCTTTTTAAGTTTATCGAAAGATCTCATCCCCGCAATACCAAGCATAGCTGTTATTATAGTGTAGAGCATAGTATAATCCAACGGAGCAGGGGGTTTATTAATGGGCAGCCAAAGTAAATTAAAAACGGAATGTTGGAATCCGTCGATAGCCGGATGGAATGTTGGAATATAAAACAAGGAATAATGGAATATTGGAATAAATTGGTTATAATATTCTAAAATCTATCTTCCCATTCTCCATCCTTCTGCTTCTTTTGCAATGATTTTATTAAGCCTATTAATTCATTTTCTGTTTTGTAATGTAATTCGTCAAATTTTTCAAAATTTTCTTCACTAATTATTCCAATTTGCTTGAATGAAATTATCCCGGAAAATAGTTCTCCACAAGATCCAAGCGCAATATTAAGAAAGTTAAGATATTCTTTTAGATTTCTTCTACAATAACCCTCTGATATGTTTCTACTAATACTATGAACAGCATCTAAAATATTATTTCTGGATTTAGAAATTTCATAAGGAAAATTTTTCGTTAATCTATAAATCAGCCGGTATAATTCAATCGAATCTTCCTTTACCTCGTGAAATAAGTATTTCCAAACAGTTAAAAATACAATAAATTTTTATGTATGATTATTAAAATGGCAATTATAACTTATTCTATTTCACGTGGCAGGCTCTCAGTTTTGTAAATCCTCTGTTGATATTTTTTCTTTTAATTTCCATAAAATCTCAATATGCAACTACCATTCCAAAATTCCCTTATTCCGTTATTCTTTAATTCCTTTTTTGCATTCAATCGTTCCATTATTCCTAATTTTCCACTATTCCATCTATCCGGCTAATTGCTATCACGTGCTTGCTGCTCCGATAAGTTTCGTATATCAACATTCGGATAAGCCCGTTGGGAAATGCCGTATTTGGTAGCCCCGCCGGCATCATTAGGGTCGTCGGTAAACTTTGCTCCGCCTTCCTTTGCGAGAGTTTTTATCCGGCAGCTGCCGGACTTTACTAAAATCTGCCATTTGCACACCTCATTTTATCCAAAGGATCCTTTGGATTCACTATCTGTCGAATTAAGTTCAATAAATTTTTGGAAATGATTATTTTTCATTAATAGATAACATAACTTACGCAATAAATTAGGAATTTAAAATAATGCGCCTACATTCCTATGGGATAAACAACGGAATCCGTTTTCGTCCTTCGGACTACGCCGGACAGGTAGTGGAATAGTGGAATAATGGAATAATGGAATAATGGAATAATGGAAATGTAATGCCATTATTCCTTGATTCCATCATCTTATTTTCCAATAATGCTGTGTGCCGGAATAAAATAACAAAAGAATCCATCTTCGTCCTTCGGACTACGCCGGACAGATGTTGAAAATATAATTCCACAATTCCACCATTACTTTAGCAGTCTGTTCGGCGTGGGTACCGGAACCAACTCCAAGGTAATAATCCGGTTTAGTATCTTATCAGAAATATTCGTGTATTATTTGGCAGAAAATATTGATTTGTGATTTGTTCAATATTGTATAAGGATGACTGTATGATTGTAGGATTGTATGATAAGATCAAACGCACAGTGTCCTTCGGACAAACAGTCATACATTTCATACATTCATACTTCAAAATTTACATGTACCGTTAAATTTTTGCTATATATTCCTTTTTGGTTCCGGCTTGTCCAGTTTAGGTAATTCTAAATCATTAAAGAACACTTTTGACATATTCTCATCATAATGTTGACCGGTATGACAAATTAGATGATTTATTTTCGAATCCGTCAAGTGCCGGACAAGTTTGAATTTTTGGAACTCACGATGAATTGGAGCAATTTTCTCCCGAAGGGATGGCTATGCCAATAAAATTAGGTCTTGCACCAACAACGGAAATAATTTTTAGCATAGAATGGATTTTTTAAGTAAGATTTATAGTTGAAATATGTTCTTTAATTTGTTTTGCCTAATGTAATTTTATAATATCCTTTTAGCTCATCGCAGAAAATGAAAAGTACCACTGTAAATAATACTGCAAATTGCACAATTTTGCAAAAGAATGGCTGAATGAAAAAATTAATTATTAATAAATTCAAGGAGCATAAAATTCGCGAATTAGCGGCAATAAAACAGACTTTTCTTTCACTTTCCTATTCTTTTCGTATCTGTCTTTTTAAGTTTAACAAAAGATTGTTGGTAATTGTTAATTGCCAATTATTCAAACAAAGTACTGATAACAGCAAAACAACACACTGTCATCCGGTAGCTGCCGGATCTTTTAAATTCCAGCACAATTTATAAGAGTTCCTATAGGGAGCGGATGACAGAACGTTTCGAAACGTATCCAACAAAAGCCGGATGACAAACTCCAAAAGTGCTGAATATCAAGAACTTTTCATTCCCAACCGGTTGCTCTTACTTTTGACTACTCTTTCCAATTTCCCTTTTAATTTCTTTCCTTTTTCAGTAAGTCGGTATTTTTGATATTTGCTATTTGGTTTATCCGGTATTGTCATTTCAATCAGATGATTATTAAGTGAAGGTTTTAAATAAGTATCTAAAAAAGAAGGTCTATGTTTCAACTTCAAACGTTCTAACATTTCAATTACACTTAACTCATTATTCGAAAATATCCGTAGTAAAAGTTTTACTTGTTCGGTTTCTTGTTCGGTTTCTTGTTCGGTTTCTTGTTCGGTTTCTTGTTCGGTTTCTTTTGAATTAAAGACGATACTGGTTTTAGTAAATTCATTGAAAACTTCGATTGAAAAACTCAGTTCGTGTAAATCTTTAAGAGCCTCTCTGATTCTAAAAAAGCCTGTGCCAAATTTTTCAATATCTCCCCGCAAATAAAAAGCTTCAGCGAGAAGTTTATTCCGGTGAATAGCAATATAATCTCCATTTAAAAGGTCTTCGGATTTTAATCCACCCATAAGAGAACCCGGATTTATAAATGTGATACTATCGTCAAAGATTTTTATAATTACATCTGTCGGATTGCGATAATCCTTATGAATAACTGAATTTAACA
>CAZXJG010000270.1:0-3625 GCA_964640985.1 uncultured Melioribacteraceae bacterium
ATTCGATTTACTACAGTTTTTTTGGATAAGTAATCTCGTGATGTTTGCAAAAACAATAATTCCTCCAATTACTTTCGGCGAAGTAGGCGTAAGAGAAGCAGTTACAATTTTTTTCCTTGGCAAATTTAATATTAATATTGCGGTAGGTTTTAATGCGGCTCTATTAATTTTCCTTATTAATTTTGTTATTCCTTCCGTTCTTGGTGCTTTGGTTTTATTTAAAGGCAACAAAAAATGATTTTCTATATAATTCTTTTTTCAATTCTATCTCTACACTATTTCTTTTTTATACGTACAATCTATAAAGGTTTAACGAAATTACACGATTCTACGCCGGGTAAAAAGACAAGTTATTTTGTAACCTTAATTATCCCTTTTCGTAATGAAAGCGAAAATATATTGAATAATCTTAAGAGTATTGAATCGCAAAGTTTTTCTGATGATAAATTTGAAGTTATTTATGTAAATGATAATTCGACAGACGATTCGTTAACCAAGTTGGAGACAGCTATAAAAAAGAGCAACATAAAAATATTAGACGTTAACAATACGTATGCTAAAGCACATAAAAAACGTGCAATTGAAAAAGCAATTGAAAAAGCAAAAGGAGAAATAATTGTTACATCGGATGCCGATTGCGATTATAACACCGGTTGGATAGAAACTATTGTCGGCTGTTTTGATGAAACAACCGGCTTTGTTTCAGGAGGTGTCGATTTTTATTCGGACGGTACGGTTTTCCAAGATTTACAACAACTCGAATTTTCGGGACTAATAATTGCGGGAGCAGGTTTAATAGGTGCCGGTAAGCCTACTATTTGTAGTGCGGCAAATATTGCATTTTTAAAAAAGGCATTTAATTTAGTTGGCGGTTATTCCGATAATTTGAATCTTTCTTCCGGCGATGATGAAATATTAATGCAAAAAATACATGCTAATACAAATTACAAAATAAAATTTTGTACAAATATAAATGCACTTGTTAAAACTAAACCGAATCGTAATTTTAGCGACTTTTTTAATCAAAGAAAAAGATGGTCAAGTAAAAGTTTATTCTATCAAAATAAACTTTTAATCTTTCAGCTTATTTTAATCTTTTTCTTTTTCTTATCAATTATTTTAGAATTATTATTCGGACTATTTTACAACAGCATTTTTTATCTGTTATTTATTCTGTTTTTTTCGGTAAAAATCTTAGTCGAATTTTTTGTGATGAAAAAAGGAAGTAAAATAATATATAACCGGGGAAAGCTGTCGCGATTTTTAATTGCCGAACTTTTTCATATACCTTATATTATTTTATCGGCGGTTTCGGGCTTAGCCGGTAACTATAATTGGAAGGGAAGAAGGATAAAAAGATAGATGAAATATTTATATGATCCACCGAAAGTACTAAAAAAAATGTTCCCCGATTTTGTTTGGCAAGCTAACAATAACAAAATTCTTTTTACTTTTGACGATGGTCCCTCAATTTACAGTTCGGAAAAAATATTAAAAACCCTTGAAAATAATGGGATTAAAGCACTGTTCTTTTTTGTTGGAGAAAATATCGATAAAAATATCGGTCTTGCTGAAGAAATTTTAACCGAAGGTCATTTGATTGGTAACCATACCTTTAACCATAAAGTTATTACCTTTTTATCGAAGCAGGAAATTGTCAGTCAAATTGAGTTATGTCAAAGAATTGTAGAAGATAAATTAAATTATCGAATAAAATATTTTCGTCCGCCTAAAGGAAGATTTAATTGTGTGTTATCAAAAATTTTGAATGCGGAAAATTTAACAAACATAATGTGGAATCTGCTTACTTATGATTATAAAAATGACATTAATATTGTTAAATTTGGCATTGATAATTACCTGAATAAAAACTCAATAATTGTTTTACACGACAGCAAAAAATCTATGAATATCGTCGTAGATTCTATCAATTATATATTAGGGAAAATTGATGAAATGAATTTTGAAATTGGGAATCCCGAAGAATGTTTGAAATAATATTTTTTATTTTTGTCAGCATTTATTTTTTAGAGACTGTTATATTTGTAATCGGTATTCGAAAAGAATTCCAAAAAATTGCAGACGATCAACTACCGAGTATTTCGATAATTGTTGCAGCCCGTGACGAAGAAGATAATATTTTCGATTGTCTTTTGTCGCTTGACAAACTTATTTATCCAAAAGAACAAATAGAAATAATTATTGTCAACGATAATTCTACAGATAGAACCGGAGAGATAGTTGAGAATTTCATAAAAACAAAGCCTAAATTCAAATTAATTAAACCCAGCAAACAATACGGCGATGTTAAAGGGAAAGCAAATGCAATTGCCAATGGAATTGAAATTGCAAAGGGTGAAATTATTTTTACAACGGATGCCGATTGTATAGTCTCTCCTACATGGGCAAAAACCCTTGCTTCATATTATAAGCCCGATGTTGCTATGGTTTGCGGTTATACAAACCAAACAAGCCAAACAAATTTTAAAGCAATGCAGTCGTTAGATTTTATTTATCTTTTAGGTGTCGCTGCCGGTGCAATGAATCTTGGAAAACCCCTTAGTTGTATCGGTAATAATATGTCGTACCGTAAGTCGGTTTACGAAGAAATTGGCGGTTATGCCAATATCCCTTTTTCCGTAACGGAAGATTTTAAATTATTGATGGCGTTTCACAAATTAAAGAAATATAAAATAATCTATCCACTTGATGCCGATGGATTAGTAACATCGAAAGCTTGTCCGGATTTAAAAACGCTTTATTGGCAGAAAAAAAGATGGGGAGTAGGTGGTTTGGATAGCGACGTGGTGGGGTTCGGCGTTATGGCCCCGGCATTTATTATTCATCTTATGATTTTCCTTGCTCCTTTTTTCTATTCAGCTACTTTGCTTTATCTATTGCTGTTTAAGTTCTTTATCGACTATTTCTTCTTGTTACCGCTTTGTCAGCACTTAAAACAGAAAATGAAATTAACACAATTCGTTTTTTTCGAAATCTACTTTCTAATTTACGTTGTTCTTTTGCCTTTTATTGTTTTATTTAAGAAAAAAGTTAAATGGAAAGGACGCAGTTTTTAAGCTGTTGACCCCATTGTTTAAAAGTGACTATGTGCAAATTAAAGGAACAAAGGTAGAAAGGTGCAGAGGTTAAAAGGTAAAGAGGTTCAGAGGCTCAAAGGTGAAAAGGTTTTGAATTAAGATTCCCGGAATCTTAACTGTAAGCTTCCTGAGAATATAACATTCCCTTAATTTCTGAGATTCCGGGAATCTCCGTATCCGGCTGTCGAGGACCATTCCTCGACATTAGAAGAATCCAAACTTTTATTTTTTTACTTTCGTTAAGTGTTACATTTAATTCACATTCAAAAATTCAACTGCGTTGCAGTTGTGTTTGTGAAGTTGGTTTTAGTTCCCCGAACTTCGTTCGGGGTTATTATAAATTCAACTGCTCCCCGACCGTGTCGGGACAGGTTCGCAGTTGGACGATATAAATCCGGCATTTAACGAAATGGACGCAGTCCATTGAAAAAAAGATACGCAGCTAAACTATGAAATAGTTCAATTTATTTATAATAGCTATGAGCAAAGTCCATTTAACTTTTCGCGAACTAAAAAAAACACTTAAC